>NZ_VRUW01000080.1:0-23276 GCF_008039475.1 Methylobacterium sp. WL12
CGCCGCGCCGGCGCCCGCCCCGCCGTTGCCGGAACCCCGCGTGCTGACGGCGGCGCCCGGCAAGACGCGCTTCAAGCCGGAACCCGCCCCCGAGACCCCGATCTGGTCGTTCGACGGCACGTCGGCGCCCCCGGCCCTGCGCGTGAAGCTCGGCGAGGCCGTTCGCGTGCGCGTCGAGAACAAGACCGACAAGCCGCTCTCCCTGCACTGGCATGGGGTGCGCAACAAGAATTCCATGGACGGCGTCGGCGGGGTGACGCAGACGCCGATCGCGCCCGGCGCCGACTTCACCTACGATTTCGTGCCGCCGGACGCCGGCACCTTCCTGGTCCGCCCGCTGGTGGTCGGCGGATCGAGCGAGCCGTCCGGGCGGGGCCTCGCCGGCTTCCTCGTGGTGGAGGAGAAGGCGCCGCCCGCCGTCGAGGCCGACGTGTCGCTGCTGATGCAGGACTGGCGCCTGCAGGACGACGGCACGCTGCTGCCCTTCGGCCAAACCGCGTTCGCGGCGAGCAACGGGCGGCTCGGCAACCTCGTGACCATCAACGGCGCCAACGTGCCGGCGACCTTCGAGGCGCGGCCGGGCAGCCGCATCCGGGTGCGGCTCGGCAACGCCTGCAACGCGCGGGCGACCCGCATCCGCTTCGAGGGCCTGAAGGTCTACGTCGCGGCCGTCGACGGCCAGCCGACCGACACCTTCGAGCCCCTGCGCGCGACGCTGCCGTTCCCGCCCGGCACCCGCTACGACCTGCTGATCGACCTGCCGGCCGAGGCCGACGCCAAGGGCGCCATCACCGCGCTCGTCGGCCAGGGCCTGCAGCTCGCCACCGTCGTCACCAAGGGTGCGCCGGTCACCGAGAAGCGACCGCCGATCGGGCCGATCGGCGAGAACCCTCTGCTGCCGCGCGAGGTCAAGCTCCAGAACGCGTTGCGGCGCGACGTGGTGATCACCGGGGGCGCCACCCTTCAGAAGGACAAGCCGGAGGCCGAGCCGGTCTATTCTGGCGACGCCAAGCGGATCTGGTCGGTCAACGGCACCAGCGCGACCGCGGGCCTCGCGCCGATCTTCACGGTGAAGCGCGGCCAGGTGGTGGTGCTGGCGTTGCGAAACGAGACCGCCTTCCCGCAGGCGCTGCACCTGCATGGCCACGTCTTCCGCCTGCTCCACCCCCTCGACGACGGCTGGGAGCCCTACTGGCTCGACACCTTCCAGCTGCTCGAAGGCCGCACCGCGCGCATCGCCTTCCAGGCCGACAACCCTGGCCGCTGGTTGATCAGCGCGACGGTGCTGGAGCGGTTCGACACAGGGCTGTGGACCTGCTTCGAGGTGACGTGAGGGACGCGTTCCTACCTCCTCCTGCGGGAGGGAAAGAGACCGTCGTCAGCCTCTGAGCCGTTCCAAAACATCCGCCAGCACCGCGGGCATCAGTTCCGGAATGTCCTCGGCGATCAGCCCGGGGCCGTGGCGCAGGCCGGCGTCGCCGTGGAGCCAGGCCGCGGCGCAGGCGGCCTCGAACGGTGGCATGCCCTGCGCCAGGAGGCCGGCGATCAGGCCGGCGAGCACGTCGCCGGAGCCCGCGGTGCCGAGCCAGGGCGTGGCATGCTCGTTGATCGCGGCGCGGCCGTCGGGGGCGGCCACCACCGTGTCGGGGCCCTTGAACACCACCACGGCGCCGGATTGCGCGGCGGCGCGGCGGGCCTGCTCCAGCTTGCCGACTTCGGCGACGGCGTCGGTGTCTGCGAACAGCTTGGCGAACTCGCCCGCATGCGGCGTCAACACCGCCTTCGCGTCGCCGTCGGCGATGTGGGCCGCGAGGAGGGCCGCCTGCTTGGAAAAGCTCGTCAGCGCGTCGGCGTCGAGCACGAGGCCGCGGCCGGCGGCGGCCGCCACCGCGACGAGGTCGCGGGTCGCCTCGCCGACGCCGAGGCCGGGACCGGCCAGGATCGCGTTGATGCGCTCGTCGGTGAGCAGGTCGTCGAGGTCGTCGGCGGAGTCGCAACCGCGCAGCATGATCGCGGTGAGGTGGGCGGCGTTCTCGGCCAGCGCCCGCTCCGGCGAGGCGACCGTGACGAGCCCGGCCCCGATCCGCAGCGCGCCGCGGGCGGCAAGGCGCGCCGCGCCGGTGCGGGTGGCAGGACCCGACAGTACGAGGGCGTGGCCGCGGGTGTACTTGTGGCTCGCCTCGGTGAGTCGTGGGAAGAACGCATTCCAGAGTGCAGGACCGTTGCGGAAGGCGGGCGAGTCCAGCGCGAGCCCGGCCGCGAACGCCGCCGGGCCGGTGCCGATGTCGGCGACGTGCACGCATCCGCAAAGGCCACGGCCGGGCTGTAGCAGGTGGCCGGGCTTCTCCGCGACGAAGGTCACGGTTTCGACGGCGGGAAGCGCGAAGCCCCGCACCATGCCGGTGTCGCCGTCGATCCCGCTCGGCACGTCGACCGCAAGCACCGGCCGCCCGGAATCCCGGACCCCTTCGAGGGCGAGGCGGGCGGGCCCGTCGAGGTCGCGCGACAGGCCGGCGCCGAACAGCGCGTCGATCACGAGGTCGGCCCGCGTCGGGTCGGCTTCGGCGAGGCCGAGCACCGCCCCGGCCCACTCCACGGCGGCGAGCGCCGCATCGCCGGACAGGGCCTCGCGCGGGCCGAGGAGGGCGAGGTCGACGCCGTACCCGGCTTCAGCGAGGAGGCGCGCGGCGACGAACCCGTCACCGCCGTTGTTGCCGGGTCCGCACAGGACGAGCACGCGTCCGCCCATGGGAAGGTGTGTGCGGGCGCGCTCGGCCACCGCGGCGCCGGCCGCACGCATCAGCGCGATGCCCGGGGTGCCGCCGGCGATGGCCGCCGCGTCCACGGCCGCCATCGCCGCGACCGTCATCAGCCGTGCCCCATCCATCGTATCGATCCCCAAAAGTTCGAACGTTTGCTGCCCGCGCGCCACCCAGACACTGCTCAAACAATCGGCCGCCAGTCGAAAAATGCACAAACGATTTGCAGTTCATGCAAGTCGAAGAGGCAGTTTCGACCGATGCCGGTTGAAAACGGCGTGGCGGCCGGACCGGGGGAGTGGTAGAAATTCAGCATCGTCAAGCGCAGGTTGGGCCGTCCGGCATGAAGAAGATCGAAGCGATCATCAAGCCCTTCAAGCTCGACGAGGTGAAGGAGGCCCTCCAGGAGGTCGGCCTCCAGGGCATCACCGTGATCGAGGCGAAGGGCTTCGGCCGCCAGAAGGGCCACACCGAGCTGTATCGCGGCGCGGAATACGTCGTCGACTTCCTGCCCAAGGTGAAGCTCGAGATCGTGCTCTCCGACGCGCTCGTGGAGGGTGCCGTCGAGGCGATCCGCAAGTCGGCCCAGACCGGCCGCATTGGCGACGGCAAGATCTTCGTCTCGACCATTGAGGAGGCGATCCGAATCCGCACCGGCGAGACCGGCCCGGACGCGATCTGACGGCGGCCCCGGCGAGCGAGCGTGAGCCTCGCCCCGCACCTGCGCAGCGTGGTCGAGGAGATCGCCTACGAGATGCGGCAGCGCTCTGACCGGGGCACGGTCGCGCGCTACATCCCCGAGCTCGCCCGCGTCGACCCGCAGGGCTTCGGCCTGGTGGTGATCGATGCCGACGGCACCATCGCGGCGGCCGGCGACAGCGAGACGCCGTTCTCGATCCAGAGCGTGTCGAAGGTCTTCACCCTGACGCTGGCGCTCGGCATGGTCGGCGACGCCCTGTGGAAGCGGGTCGGGCGCGAGCCATCCGGCAGCCCGTTCAACTCCATCGTCCAGCTCGAACGCGAGCAGGGTGTGCCCCGCAACCCCTTCATCAACGCCGGCGCCATCGCGGTGACCGACGTGATCCTCTCCGGCCACCAGCCGCGCGAAGCCCTGGGCGAAATCCTGCGCTTCATGCAGGCGCTTGCCAACGACCCGACCATCGCCATCGACGAGGCGGTGGCGGCCTCCGAGAAGCGCACCGGCTTCCGAAACGTGGCGCTCGCCAACTACATGAAGTCGTTCGGCGTGGTCGAGAACCCGGTCGACTACACCCTCGGCGTCTACTTCCATCACTGCGCGATCAGCATGTCGTGCCGGCAGCTCGCCACCGCCGGGCGGTTCCTCGCCCATTCCGGGCGGAACCCCGCCACCGGCCTGTCCGTGATCCCACCGGAGCGCGCCCGCCGCATCAACGCGGTGATGCTGACCTGCGGCCACTACGATGGCTCGGGCGAGTTCGCCTACCGGGTCGGCCTGCCGGGCAAGAGCGGCGTCGGCGGCGGCATCCTGGCGATCGCCCCGGGGCGCGCCTCGATCGCGGTCTGGTCGCCGGGCCTCGATGAATCCGGCAACTCCCATCTCGGCCGCATCGCCCTGGAGAGCCTGACCAAGCGCATGGGCTGGTCGATCTTCGGAGCCTGATCCCCTTCCTTCCCCCCCTTTGAGGGAGAGGGTGGGAAGGACAAGAAACAAAAAAACGGCGCGGACCCGAAGGTCCGCGCCGCTGACGATCCGAAATCCTCGCGATGCCGATCAGGTGGTCGGAACCGACTCGACCGTCTTCAGGATCTGCGAGGCGATCTGGTAGGGGTCCCCCTGGCTGTTGGGGCGGCGGTCTTCCAGGTAACCCTTGTAGTCGTTGTTCACGAAGGAGTGCGGCACGCGGATCGAGGCGCCGCGGTCGGCCACGCCGTAGGAGAACTTGTTCCAGGGCGCCGTCTCATGCTTGCCGGTGAGGCGCAGGTGGTTGTCGGGACCGTAGACCGCGATGTGATCCTCGATCGCGCCGCCGAACGCCGCCATCAGCTTCTCGAAGTAGTCCTTGCCGCCGGTCTCCCGGAGGTAGGTGGTCGAGAAGTTGGCGTGCATGCCCGAGCCGTTCCAGTCGGTGTCGCCGAGCGGCTTGCAATGGTACTCGACGTCGATGCCGTAGGTCTCGCACAGGCGCTCGAGCAGGTAGCGGGCGACCCACATCTCGTCGGCGGCCTTCTTCGAGCCTTTCCCGAAAATCTGGAACTCCCACTGGCCCTTGGCCACCTCGGCGTTGATGCCCTCGTGGTTGATGCCGGCATCGAGGCAGAGGTCGAGATGCTCGTCGACGATCTTGCGCGCGACGTCGCCGACCGCCGAATAGCCGGCGCCGCAATAGTACGGGCCCTGGGGCGCCGGGTAGCCGGCGGCGGGGAAGCCGAGCGGGCGGCCGTCCTTGTAGAAGAAGTATTCCTGCTCGAAGCCGAACCAGGCGCCCGGGTCGTCGTGGATGGTGGCGCGCTTGTTCGACGGGTGCGGGGTCTTGCCGTCCGGCATCATCACTTCGCACATCACCAGCACGCCGTTCTTGCGCGTGGAATCGGGGAAGTGGCGCACGGGCTTGAGCATGCAGTCGGACGAGCCGCCCTCAGCCTGCATGGTCGACGAGCCATCGAAGCCCCAGAGCGGAAGCTGCTCGAGGGTCGGGAAGCCGTCGAAGTCCTTGACCTGGGTCTTGCCGCGAAGGTTCGGGACCGGCGTGTACCCGTCGAGCCACAAATACTCGAGTTTGTATTTCGTCATTCCGAGTCTCTCGTCCGTTTAACGATGCGAAGTCCGGGGAAACGCAGCCGCTCCGTGGCCTCCGACGACCGAGACCCCGCTAGCAGGGACCGTGCCAGCGAAATGCCACTTCACCGCCGGTTCCCGCTCACGCGCTACCCTGGCGATCAACTCCGTGTGAACATCCCTTTCCAGGGGAACCGAACCGCTCGGTCCGATGACGCACGAGGCGCTGATGGCGCCCAGTCGACCAGGAACGCGCAGGCCGGCGCGCGGAGAAGATTTCCGGTCGCTTCGGTTGGCACGGGCGCGTCCCGGGCTGTATGCAGCGCACGTCCGGCGCGCGGCTCAAGTGCGGCGGCCCACGAATCTGAGGAGGACGCCCAAGATGACGACAGCGGCCGAGGTGCTGAAGACCATCCGGGACAACGACGTGAAGTACGTGGACTTCCGGTTCACGGACCCGCGCGGCAAGTGGCAGCACGTCACCTTCGACGTCAGCCTGATCGACGACGAGATCTTCGAGGAAGGCACGATGTTCGACGGCTCGTCGATCGCCGGCTGGAAGGCGATCAACGAGTCCGACATGCTGCTGATGCCGGACCCCTCGACCGCCACGATGGACCCGTTCTTCTCGGCGGCGACCATGGTCATCGTCTGCGACGTGCTCGAGCCCTCGACCGGCGCGCCCTACGCCCGCGACCCGCGCGGCACCG
The DNA here is from genome assembly GCF_008039475.1 of Methylobacterium sp. WL12. Lineage (NCBI taxonomy): Bacteria > Pseudomonadati > Pseudomonadota > Alphaproteobacteria > Hyphomicrobiales > Methylobacteriaceae > Methylobacterium > Methylobacterium sp. WL12. The sequence continues at coordinate 6,228 of NZ_VRUW01000080.1, forward strand.
CCAAGCTCGCCGAGGCCTACCTCAAGTCCACCGGCATCGGCGACACGATCTACGTCGGCCCCGAAGCCGAGTTCTTCGTGTTCGACGACGTGAAGTTCGGCGCCGACCCGTACCACACCGGCTTCCAGCTCGATTCGACCGAGTTGCCGACCAACGGTTTCACCGACTACGAGGGCGGCAACCTCGGCCACCGCGTCGCCACCAAGGGCGGCTACTTCCCGGTGCCGCCGCAGGATTCGGCCCAGGACATGCGCGGCGAGATGCTGGCTGCGATGCAGGGCATGGGCGTGAAGGTGGAGAAGCACCACCACGAGGTGGCGAGCGCCCAGCACGAGCTCGGCATGAAGTTCGATACGCTGACGTTGTTGGCCGACCACATGCAGATCTACAAGTACTGCATCCACAACGTGGCGCAGAGCTTCGGCAAGACCGCGACGTTCATGCCAAAACCCGTCTTCGGCGACAACGGCTCGGGCATGCACGTGCACCAGTCGATCTGGAAGGACGGCAAGCCGGTCTTCGCCGGCGACAAGTACGCGGGCCTCAGCCAGGAATGCCTCTGGTACATCGGCGGCATCATCAAGCACGCGAAGGCCTTGAACGCCTTCACCAACCCGTCCACCAACTCCTACAAGCGTCTGGTGCCGGGCTACGAGGCCCCCGTGCTGCTCGCCTACTCGGCGCGCAACCGCTCGGCCTCCTGCCGCATCCCGTGGACGAAGAGCCCGAAGGCCAAGCGCGTCGAGGTCCGCTTCCCCGACCCGATGGCCAACCCCTACCTCGCCTTCTCGGCGCTGCTGATGGCGGGGCTCGACGGCATCCTCAACAAGATCGATCCGGGCGCGGCGATGGACAAGGACCTCTACGACCTGCCGCCGCGCGAGCTGAAGAAGATCCCCACCGTCTGCGGCTCCTTGCGCGAGGCGCTGCAGAACCTCGACCGCGACCGCGCCTTCCTCAAGGCCGGCGACGTCTTCACCGACGACCAGATCGATTCGTTCATCGCGCTGAAGATGGAGGAGGTCATGCGCTACGAGATGACCCCGCACCCGGTCGAGTTCACGATGTACTACTCGCTCTGAGGCCGGGGCGGGCGCGACGCCCGCTCCCCCGACGACCCACCACCCAGCGCCGGAGCCTCACCGAGGTTCCGGCGCTTCGCGTTTGAAGGCCGCGATGACACCCTTGTTTTACGGATAAAATTCCTTTATAGGACTGTAGGCAGATCCGAGGGGTGCATTCCATGGCGTCAGGCGCGACGGGCCTTTTGCGGGCGAGGTGGCTGATCGCCTCGTACCGCGTGGAGGTCGCCTTCCTGCGGTTGCGTCTGTCGCTGCGTGCGTATCACGCCGACCAACCCCGCGTGCCGGCCGGGAACCCGAACGGCGGCCAATGGACGGATGGCGATGCCGGCAACGGGCATGGTTCCGACGACGATGCGCGGATCGTCCATGTCTCGGATGATGCCGACCGCCGGTACACGGTCGTGCTCTCCGAAGAAGAGGCGCGCGGCGGACATACGCTTCGCGAGCATGTCGGCAAGACGGATGCGGAGATGATGGGTCGCGTCCTGGCCAGCAGAAGGACGTTCCCGGTCGTCGACTATGGCATGCGCCGAGATGGCTCGTTCGAATCCGTGGAGTCTGCGAACGATTACGTCAATCGGACCCTGGAACAGAATGCTGCGGAGGTCGATGATGTCGCATCCGGTAAAAAGAGCCGTGCATTCCTGACCTCTCGCTTCGGATACAGAACCGGGCGGGAAGCCTACACGGCGGGGCAAATCGAGCCGTATCTGCGCACGACCTACGGTGTCGGAATGTATATCGTCCACGATCCGGGCAGTTCCCGTGGGTATCGCATCCATACCGCCTATCCACGCAATGACGGAGATTGACATGCAGGCGTCCCCGGAATTCCTCACCTTTGCCCGTTGGTACATCCAGGACATCGATCGCATCGCGCCGACGCTCGACGAGATGTACGATTTCGGTCTCAGAGATTTTCGTGGTGAGGAGCGCGTCCGGTTGCGGCAGTTCCTCGACCGCGCCCTCCGCGAGGCGTCGGACGCGTCGCTGGAGCGGCTGTGGAAGGAGACGGACGCCGACATCTACTTCTTCACCGCGCAGGGCCTGCGCGCGTTCCTGGCCGGCGCACGCGACCGGATCTGACGGATCGGGGGCGGACGCCGCAAACGGTAAGGGGGGAGACGCCATGGCGAAACCGCGCCTCGAACCGACGCCCGAATTCTACCAGTTCGGCCTGGGTTTCCACCAGGACCTCGACGTGAGGGGTAAGACGGAGGACGAGATCTGGGCCATCGTGCTCGATCCGTTCACCGGCCAGGACCGGATCCGCCTGCGCGAGTTCCTCGACAGGATCACGCGCGACGACGTCTCCGACGCCGAACTGCTGCGCCTGTGGAACGCGACGCCGACCGATGACTGGTTTTCCGATGGCGGCCTGCGCATCATCCTGAAGCGGGCGCGCAACCGGCTGCTTCAGCCGCGGAGCCGGCCGTCCTGGCGCGGGCACGACCGGTCCGGTCGGCGCAGAGGCTGACCGGGCGACGACGCCGCGCCGACGGGACGGTCGCACGCGCCACGCATCCGACGCGAAGGCGGGGCGGCTGTGGACGCAGGCGGATGCCGACATCGACCTCCCCATCGCGCAGGATCGGTTTTCGCCGACCGAGGCTTCCGTCGCCGATCGCAGTTCGCGTGCATTCCGGGCCGGCGCCGGCGGCCGACTCTGAACGTCGCCACCGATGATGGTATTTTTAACCCACGATTGCTTTTCAACCCGACGGTTCAACCGACCAACGGACGAGTCCCTTGGCTGATTATCCAATCTTTAGCATTTGTTGATGTCTATCTCCGTTGCAGATGCAACAGAACCGAGCCACGGCGCTGGCGATGACAGTCTCAAACAGCGTGCGCCGGCTCTTCAGGGTCCCCGACGACGAGCCGAACGTGCTCGTCGCGCAGGCGCGGGCCCTGTCGCGCCAGGTGCCGATCCTGCATACGATCCTGAGCCTGGACGCCATGGGGGTGGCCTACACCCATTACGGCGTGGCGCCGGACGGGCTGACGATCCTGCCGCTGGCGGTCCTGCTGTCGGTCTGCGCCGGCCGCGTCCTGATCTGGAGCCGCACGAACCATCACGCCATCGGCCCCGAGGAGGCGTTGCGCCGTCTCAGGGGCACCAACCGGCTCGCGGCGATCCTCGGCTCCGGGTTTGCGATCTGGGCCATCCTGCTGACCCGGTACGGCGACGCCGCCACCAACCTGCACGTGCTGTACTTCCTCAGCATCACGATGATCGCGTGCATCTCCTGCCTGACGCACCTGCGCACGGCGACGCTGATCGTCTCGGCGCTCGCGGTGCCGGCTTCGGCGTACTTCCTGGTGATCGGCGCGCCCGTGGTCCGGGCGGCCGCGCTCAACTACGTCGGCGTCGTCGTGGTGTTGCTGTTCATGCAGTCGGTCTACTACCGCGACTTCCGCCGCCTCACCCGGCTGACCGGGGAGAACCACGCGCTCGCCCACACCGACCCGCTGACCGGCCTGCCGAACCGGCGCTCCTTCTTCGCCGAGCTCGAGCAGGCCATCGCGGCCGCCGGCACGGCGGAGACGCGCTTCGCGATCGGCCTGATCGACCTCGACGGGTTCAAGCCGGTCAACGACACCCTCGGCCACCTAGCCGGCGACGCGGTGCTGTGCGAGGTCGGCCGCCGGCTCCAGGACGCCGTCGGCGCGGCGGGCGTGGTGGCGCGCCTCGGCGGCGACGAGTTCGGCCTGATCCTGCACGGCTGGCCGGACCTCGACACCCTCGGCCGGACCCTGTGCACGATCCTGAAGCAGCCCTATGCCCTGCGCGACACCACCGCGCGGATCGGCGCCTCGATCGGCTTCGCGTGCTTCCCCGAAACCGCGCGGACCGCGGAGATGCTCGTCGAGCGGGCCGACCACACGCTCTACCATGCCAAGACCCACGCGCCGGGCACCGCGGCCTGCTTCGCGTTCGAGCACGAGAACCGGATGCACCGGCAGGCTCAGGTCGAGCAGGCGCTGCGCCGGGCCGACCTCGCGGCCGAGTTCCACCTGCTGTTCCAGCCGATCGTCGACGTCGTCGCCGGGCGGGTCCAGGCCTACGAGGCGCTGGCGCGCTGGAACAGCCCGACCCTCGGCTCGGTGTCGCCGGTCGACTTCATCGTGGTGGCCGAGCGCACCGGGCTGATCCACGACCTCAGCCTGGCGCTGCTCCGCAAGGCGCTTGCGGCGATGGCGTCCTGGCCCGAGCACGTGGCCCTGTCCTTCAACCTCTCGGCCTACGACCTCGCCGCCGCCGAGGGCATCGCGACGATCACCGCCCTGATCGCGGAAAGCGGCATCGTGCCCGAGCGCATCGTGTTCGAGGTCACCGAGACCGGCCTGATGCGCGACCTCGTCGACGCCGGCCGCTCGCTCGGCGCCCTGCGGGCGCTCGGCGTCGGCATCGCGCTCGACGATTTCGGCACCGGCTATTCCAGCCTCGGCTACGTCCACCGCCTGCCGATCAGCGAATTGAAGATCGACCGCAGCTTCGTCACCGACATCTGCAGCGACGCCGCCTCGCGCAACATCATCCACTCGATCCTCGACCTCGCGCGCAACCTCCGCCTGCTCTGCGTGGTCGAGGGCGTCGAGACCGAGGCGCAGATGCTCCATCTGCGCGCCGCCGGCTGCCGCTACATGCAGGGCTACCTGTTCCAGAAGCCGATGCCGGCGGCCGCGATCGCCGCGTTCGAGGCCGGCTTTGCGCTGCCGCAGCCGCAAGGCGAAGACCGGATCGCCGCAGCCGCCTGAGCGCCGCCGGGCCCGAGGAGGGGCCGTGCTCGCGTTCGACCACAGGGCGATCGTCGCGCCGATCCTCGCGGAGGGCGTCGCCCCTGTCCGCGCCCTCCTCGAAGCCGGAGGCGTCTTGATGGACGACCGGATCGATTCGGTCATCGCGTCGACGACGGCCGAGGTGCTGCGCGACGGGATGCCCCCGCACCCGGTCGCGTTCGGGCACGACGAATCGCCGGGACGTGGGCGGGGCCGGGCACGGCGCCCGGCCGCGCGTGGTGGGAAGCGAAGGGAAACGCTTGTCGCCCGGGCTTGACTGCGCCACGAACAAATCAAGAACATTCCTGACATATTAAGACTATTAGCCTATGACGCCCCGCCCACGGGCGGAGTGATCCATGGTCGCGCATGAGATCGTCGTCACGCGGTCGCGGTGGCTTTTGGCGGCTTTGCGCGTCGAGGCGAAGCTGCTTCGGCTCGGCCTCGTTCTTCACGCCTACAACCCGGGCCAATTGCGGGTGCCGGCCGGCCGACCGGACGGTGGCCGGTGGACGCGTGAGGACGGCGCCGAAGGCTTTACGACGGGTGACGATGCACGTCTCATCCTCGTCGGCAGCGAAGATGATCAACGGTACAAAGGCGATCTCAGAGCGGAGGAGGGGCGCGGCGGCCACACGCTTGGCAGGCATATCGGCAAGTCCGATGACGAATTGTTCGAGCGCGTGCGAAAATCTCAGTGGCGCTCATTGCTCGCAAACGGAGGGATGAGGCGAGACGGGAGCTTCGAGTCGATCGAATCCGCAAATAATTTTGCCAATCAAACAATAGAATCAAATAAGGAAGCCGTCGATCGCGTCGCTTCCGGTATCGACGATCGTAAGTTCATAGAAAAATCATTCGATCGCAACACTGGGAGAGAGGCCTATAGCACAAACGAGGGCGTCGTTTATATGCGCGACACGCGTAGCGTCGGCGTTGAGTTGAGACATGACCCTACTTCCCCTCGCGGATTTCGTATCCGGACAGCATACCTTTTAACAGAAGGTGATTGAAATGAAATTATCTGCGGAATTTCGTGAGCTTAGCCTGCAATTCTATCAGGATATTCTTGATGACGTATCGAGCCAAGAGGAATTAATCAGTACTGTTTTATCGCCCTTGAAAGATGAGGCAAAACGCGCAAGGCTGAGAGATTATCTCAGTCTGGTTACCTCAGATAATTTTTCAAATGATGAACTAAAGAATTTATGGTGGTCTTCGTCCGCCGATATTGTATTTTACGACGGTGCCGAGCTGAGAATTTTTCTCAAACGGTGCGGGATAGGCTGTAACCCCTACTTTGGAACCCGCCAGAGCAGTCGGGAGTCAGCGAACGCTGAGGCTTATAGCAACAGATGAGGCTCTGTTTATGTCAGGCATAATTGAAGCTCTGGTTTTTATATAATTCACACCCCAAATTCGGCGCGTGGATTCCGCGTCCGAACATCACATTCACGAAGTGATGGAGATTGACATACAACAACCCCCTGAATTTAAAAAATTCTCACTTCAGTTTTACTCTGGCATATTAGATGATGTTGAAACGGAAGAAGAATTAATTGACTTGGTCTTGTCCCCATTTTCAGACACGCAACAACGCGCATGCTTGCGTTCGTATCTCGATGCGATCACGCAGGATCATGTCGACGACAAGGAGCTACAGAAAATCTGGTGGTCGTCTTCCGCAGACACTGTGTTTCATGATAGCGCAGGGCTACGCGAGTTACTGAGAAGAGCGCGCGATCGGCTCTGATTTTGGCTCAGCTTTTATCATATGCAAGCCGCTCGAAATGAAATTCCCATTAGAATTCCTTGAATTCAGCCTACAGTTCTATCAATATCTTCTTGATGACGTATCGAGCGAAGATGAACTGATCAGAACCGTCTTATCGCCCTTCAAAGACAAGGAAAAACGCGCAAGGCTGAAGGAGCAGCTCGAATTTTTTATCGGGAATGAATTTTCAGATGAAGAACTGAGAAAACTATGGTGGTCTTCGTCCGCCGATTTTGTGTTTTATGACGGCGCCGAGCTGAGAGCTTTCCTCAAACGGGTGCGGGACAGACTGTGACGCCCGGCTCGGGAACCGACAGGGCCGTTCGGAACCAGCGAACGCCGTTGGTGATAGGGATCGATCCATGCTCACCCTCGACCACCTTGCCATCGTCGCACCGGATCTCGCCGCGGGCGTGGCGTATGTTCGCGACGGCCTCGGGATCGACATGCCGGAGGGCGGGCGCCACCGCGAGATGGGCACCCGAAACCACCTCCTGCGGCTCGGCGAGGCCCTGTTCCTGGAAGTGATCGCCATCGATCCCGAGGCGGCGGCCCCGCCCCACGCCCGCTGGTTCGGCCTGAGCGACCCGGGGCGGGTGCGAGCGGACTGGGAGTCCGGCCGGCGGCTGCGCGGCTTCGTCGCCCGCACGGACGATCTCGATCGCCTGCTCGGCGCCCACGGCGAACGGTTCGGGAAGGCCGCCAGGATGACCCGTTGCGCCCTGACCTGGCGCTTCGCCGTCCGCCCCGACGGCGCCTGGCCCGAGGACGGCGCCCTGCCCTGCCCGATGACGTGGGGCGACGGGCCGCACCCGGCCGCCGCGATGCCCGACCTCGGCTGCCGGCTCGCCGGCCTGACGCTCACGCACCCCGACCCCGACCGGATCGCCGCGCTGTACCGGACGCTCGACCTCGCGGACGCGCCGGCGGTCCGGGCCGGGGCCTTCGGCTACCGCGCCGAGATCGCGACGCCCGGCGGCCTGCGCGTGCTATCCTGAGGCTTCGGCGGCGGCTGCTAGCCGGCGCATCCAGCAGGAGACCGTCCCGATGGCCCTCGTCTGCCCCGTGATCCTCGGCTCGGTCCGCTCCGACCGGCAGGGCCTTCGCGTCGCGCGCTTCCTGATCGTGCAGCTGGAGGCGCGCGGCTGGGAGGCGCCACTGGTCGACCCCGCCGCGCTGCAGCTGCCGCTGCTCGACCGGATGTACAAGGAGCACCCGAAGGGCGAGGCGCCGCCGAAGCTCGAGGCGCTGGCGGAGCTCTACCGCCGTGCCGACGCCTTCGTGGTGGTCTCGGCCGAGTACAACCATTCGGTGCCGCCGGCCCTGTCGAACACCCTCGACCACTTCCTGGAGGAGTATTTCTGGCGGCCCTCGGCGATCTGCTGCTACTCGGCCGGGCAGTACGGCGGCGTCCGCGCGGCGATGCAGCTCCGGGCGATGCTGGCCGAGCTCGGCATGCCGAGCATCCCCTCGCTGCTGCCGGTGCCGCGGGTCGGCAAGGCGCTCGACGAGGCCGGCACGGCCGCCGAGCCCTGGCTCCCCAAGGCCGCGGGCCGGTTCCTCGACGAGCTGACCTGGTACGCCGAGGCGCTGAAGGCCCAGCGGCAGAAGGGCACGCCGTACTGAGCCCCGGCTGGCACCGCGATTGCCATGGCTCCAGCCGAGTGGCGGTCGCGAGGCGGGCAAAGGCATGAACGAGAGCGTGGAGCGGGTCCGGGACGCCCTGGCCGAGCTGATCAAGGCGGCGCTGATCTCCGACGACCGCACGAGCCTCGCCTGCCGCGACGCGGCGCGGGCCAAGCTCGCGGCGCTGGCGGCCGACCCGCCCGACGCCGCCTCGGTGCGCGTGGACGGCGCCTGGACGCTGGCGATCCAGGCGGCCGAGGCGCCGGAGTTCCGCGACGCCGAGGGCCAGGTCAACCTGACCCTGCCGCGCGCCGCGCCGTTCGCCCTCGACGACCTCACCGCCCCCGGCTTCGACGTGGATTCCGCCGTCGAGACGATCCGCAAGTCGGCCTCGACCGGCTGAGGGCCGGCGTCGGCGGCCGACGCCTGTTGAGGGCGGGCCGCGCCGATGTTGCTCCGGATCGGGCGCAGCACCATGTTGGGGATGACAAGCGCGGTCCTCGATCGCGATCCCCGAACAGAACCGTCGCCGCGCGCGGCGCGAGCGAGCCCAAAGCCTTTGGCCAGACGCATCGACACCCAGGCGGGTGAACCCTCCCTGCCCTCGCGCGAGCAGATCGTCGCGTTCATCGCGCAGGCGACGGACACGGTCGGCAAACGCGAGATCGCGCAGGCCTTCGGCATCAAGGGCGCCGACAAGATCGGGCTGAAGCGCATCCTCAAGGAGATCGAGGAGGACGGCGACATCGCCCGCGGGCGCGGCGGCCTGTCGAAGGCCGGGCGCCTGCCGCCGGTGGTGCTGGCCGACATCCGCTCGCGCGACCGCAACGGCGACTTCCTGGCCTTCCCCGCCGAGTGGGATGCGGGCAAGGGCAAGCCGCCGACCATCGTGCTCCACGCCCCGCGCGGCGGCCGCAAGCCGAGGGGGCTGACCGCCGGCATCGGCGACCGCGCCCTGCTGAAGGTCGAGCCGGACGGCGCCGACGGGCGCTACACCGGCCGCGTCGTCAAGGTGATCGGCAAGAACAAGGCCGAGATCATCGGCGTGTTCCGCGAGGGCGCCCAGGGCGGCCGCATCGTGCCCGTGGAGAAGCGCGCGCAGGGGCGCGAGATCCTGATCCCGCCCGGCGAGGAGGGCGAGGCCCGCGAGGGCGACCTCGTCAGCGTGACGCTGGAGCGCGAGACCCGCTTCGGCCTCCCGCGCGGCCGGGTGCGCGAGCGCCTCGGCTCGCTGGGCTCCGAGAAGGCGGTGAGCCTGATCGCGCTGCACCTCCACCACATCCCGCACGTGTTCGCGGAGGCGACGCTGGCGGAAGCGGATGCGGCCAAGCCCGCCACGATGAAGGGCCGCGAGGATTGGCGCGACCGGCCGCTGCTGACCATCGACCCGCCGGACGCCAAGGACCACGACGACGCCGTGATGGCGGAGGCCGACGACGACGCGGGCAACCCCGGCGGCTTCGTCGTCACGGTGGCGATCGCGGATGTGGCGGCCTACGTCCGCCCCGGCACCAGCCTCGACCGCGAGGCGCTGGAGCGCGGCAACTCGGTCTACTTCCCCGATCGCGTCGTGCCGATGCTCCCTGAGCGCATCTCCAACGACCTGTGCAGCTTGCGCGAGGGCGAGGACCGCCCGGCGCTCGCGGTGCGGATGGTGGTCGCCGCCGACGGGACCAAGCGGAAGCACAGTTTCCACCGGGTGATGATGCGCTCGCGCGCAAAGCTTTCCTACGCGCAGGCGCAGGCAGCGATCGACGGGCACGGCGACGACGCGGCCAACGCGCTGCTCGATGGGGCGCTCCGCCCGCTCTGGGCCGCCTACGCCGCGTTGAAGGAAGCGCGCGACAGGCGCGGGCCGCTGGCCCTCGACCTGCCGGAGCGCAAGGTGCTGCTCACCGCCGACGGGGCGGTCGACCGGGTGATCGTGCCGGAGCGCCTCGACGCGCATCGCCTCATCGAAGAATTCATGATCCAGGCCAACGTCGCGGCGGCTGAGACCCTGGAGTCGGCACGTCAGGTGCTGATCTACCGGGTGCACGACGAGCCGGCGATCGAGAAGATGCGGGCTCTGGGCGAAGTGCTCGCCTCCGTCGGCGTCAAGCTGCCGAAGGAGGGCGCGCTGCGCCCGGCGTTGTTCAACCGCATCCTGGGGGCGGTGGCCGAGACCGAGCACGCGCTGTTCATCAACGAGGTGGTGCTGCGCAGCCAGGCCCAGGCCGTCTACGCGTCCGAGAACCTCGGGCATTTCGGGCTGAACCTGCGCCGCTACGCCCACTTCACCTCGCCGATCCGGCGTTACGCCGACCTCGTCGTCCACCGGGCGCTGATCACGGCGGGGCGCATGGGCTCGGACGGGCTCTCGCCGGACGTGACGGCGGCCGACCTCGCACAGGTCGGCGAGCAGATCTCGGCGGCCGAGCGCCGCGCCATGGCGGCCGAGCGCGAGACCATCGACCGGCTGATCGCCCACCACCTCGCCGACCGGGTCGGCGCGAGCTTCCACGGCCAGATCGCCGGCGTGACGCGGGCCGGCCTGTTCATCAAGCTGGCCGACACCGGCGCCGACGGCTTCGTGCCGATATCGACGCTGGGCGCCGACTACTTCCGCCACGAGGAAGGCCGCCACGCCCTGGTCGGCGAGCGCACCGGCGAGACCTTCCGGCTGGGCGACAAGGTCGAGGTGAGGCTGGTGGAGGCCGCCCCGGTCGCCGGCGCGCTGCGGTTCGAGCTGTTGTCGGACGGGCGCACGCGGGCGGGCACCAAGTCCGCCGGCACCAAGGCGCCCGGCGGCCGCGCCTTCAAGGCCGCCCCGAGCGGTCGCCCCGCCGGCATCCGCAACACGGGTACGCGTCACCGCGGCTCGCGCCGGTGACACGGCCGGGTGTATGGTGACGGCATGATGAGCGAGCCCTCCACCCGCACCGGCCTGGTCCGTTCGATGGCGCGGGGCTTCGTCGGCCGCTGCCCGCATTGTGGCGAAGGCCGGATCTTCGGGCGCTACCTCAAGGTCCGGCCCGAATGCGACGCCTGCGGGCTCGAGATGCACCACCACCGCGCCGACGACCTGCCGCCCTATCTGGTGATCTTCGTGGTCGCCCACGTGATCGGCTACCTGATCCTCGAATCGGAGCTGAACTACGACGTGCCGCTCTGGGTCTCGCTCAGCGTCTGGCCGGTGGTGACGCTGGCGATGGCGCTCGGGTTGCTCCAGCCGGTGAAGGGCGCGGTGGTCGGGCTGCAATACGCCCTTGGCATGCACGGCTTCGCCACGCTACCGGGAGCCAAGCCCGAAGCGGGGCTGGAGGACGCGCACCTTGACCGACCCGGCCTCGACGGCGCGTCCCCCCTCTTCCGGCCCTAAGCCGAAACCATCCGCGGCGTTGCGCCCGCGCGACGCCGCCACGCTGATCGTGCTGGATCGCCGCGCGCGCGCGGCGAAGGTGCTGATGGGCCGCCGCAACGCCGGCCTCGCCTTCATGCCGGGCAAGTTCGTGTTTCCCGGCGGCCGGATCGAGCCGGGCGACAAGCGCATGCCGGTGGCCGGCGCCCTGCCGGACTACGCCGAGGCCGCCCTGACCCGTCAGGTGACGCGCCCCCCCCACCATCTCGGCCGCGCGCTCGCGCTCGCCGCCATCCGCGAGACCTTCGAGGAGACCGGCCTGCTCGTCGGCACCCGCGAATACGGCCCGCCCGAGGACGTGCCCGCCGGCTGGGAGGCCTTCGCGACACATGGCGTGCTGCCGGACCTCGAGGCCCTGCACTTCGTCGCCCGGGCGATCACCCCGCCCAAGCGCGTGCGCCGCTTCGACACCCGCTTCTTCACGGTCGACCGCCGCGCGGTGGCCGCCGAGGAGCCGGGCCGGGTCTCGGACACTTCCGAATTCACGGAGCTCGCCTGGTTCACCTTCGCGGCTGCGCGAAAACTCGACCTGCCGACCATCACCGGCATGATCCTCGACGAGCTGGAGGCGCAGGTCGCGGTCGACTTCGCGCCCTATCGCCAAATCCCGTTCCACGCCGAACGCCACGGACGGCGCGAGCGCACGGTGCTGTAGAGCTCAAGGCTGCGGGGCGCCCAAGCGGATCCCCACCTTGACGCGTCCGGCCCGATCGGGCATTCACCCGCCGGTATTCGGCCGGCCACGCCCGGCCCCTTTGCGTTTCGCGCATGCGGAATGCCGCAAGCACCAGGAGCGCCGCCATGGCCAAGGCCGTCACCGTCAAGATCAAGCTCGTCTCCACCGCCGACACGGGCTACTTTTACGTCACCAAGAAGAACTCCCGCACGCAGACCGAGAAGCTGACGCAGCGCAAGTACGACCCGGTCGTGCGCAAGCACGTCGACTTCAAGGAGTCGAAGATCAAGTAGGCTCGATCGCTTCAACCATTTGCAATCCTTGAGAAAATCGCCCCTTTGTTTGGGCGGTTTTTTCGTTTGGGGTCACAGCAGGGTCACGTCGGATCGGCGCTGAAAGCTCGCCCGTGCGGCGTTTTGGAGTTGGAGGCCAGCATGGACCGCCGCGCCCTCCTCAACAGCCTGATCGAGAAGGCGGCCGAATCACCGGCCCCGTCGCGCGAGCTCTTCGCCGAGGTGTGGTTCGCTACCACCGGCACGCAGCATCCGGACATCAAGGGCCTGGTTTGCCGTTCTGAGGGATACCAAGACCTAGACCTAACCGTCACCCCTAACCGCCGTATGCGTGCGGTCGGACTGCAGGCTGGCGCTTCGAAAAAACTGGAACGCCGGTTTTTTTAGTTATAGATGTGGCCGTTTATTCTTATGCTGTCACCACTTATCGTGACAGGAGCAAAAGATTTTGAAAATAATTTTATCTTCTAGGTGGGCAGGCCAGATACTTGGCCAGAAACACAGCATCGATAGCTTAGTGCATAAAATTAATGGAAGCATTGCAGGGCCGGAGGATTTATTTTGCACACTGATAGGAAACTGTTGGTGCCTTCGCTCATCAAAATGGAACGCATTATCAGCAGATATTATGAGGGATGTGGCTCAGACTCAACTAGCAACACTTAGAGGATGTCTTGATGTTTTGGAAGGCTGTGGTTTTTTAAAAATCGGAACCGTATTTGAAATTGAAAATGATATGGTGAAATGGCGTAATCGTAAATCAACTTTGACCGGTTGCATCTTACCTTCGCCTCAAGATCGACCATCGCCGCGTGATTTCAAAGATTTTTATAATCAAGTGGAGACCGATGATTTTATTCGGACGTCCATGCAGGATTTAGAGGCATTCCCTGATTGGATTGCAATCTACAAGTCTCTTGAAGCGCTCTTAAAGCATTGGGGTGGACTAAAGGGATACATGAGCTTGATGCCCGCACAGGCAAAGCTAGTAGATCGGGTTAAGCAGACTGCAAATTGGCATCGCCATGCTAGCGTTCAGTATGACTACCCCAAACATCCCGTTACAATTGAGGAGGCTAGGACCGCACTGAAGAAAGTAGTTCTAGAAACTATCAATAGAATTACTAAACCGGCTCAGAGCAGTCCGGCCTCGCATATAAATTTGGATTTACCGCCTTCGATTGAACCAGGCGAGGATCTGGCCATTGCTCGACGTACACTGGAGGGGGGCGAACTAGTTTTACCGCCGTAGTAGGGGAGGAGATCAATCAACCAACAATAAATTGGCCGGACGAAATTTGATATCATTGCGCAAATTGACCATACTTAGATCAATATTCACCTCCTAAAACGCCGGCCGCATGCGATCGCGGCTGGGAGCGGACTGCGCCTCCCCTTTGTCGAGGATGATGTCGAGCGAACCAAATGCCCCTGCAATCTGTTTCTGAGCGCTGATGCAGGGAGTGCGAAAAATGAAGACGATATGCGCTGTGATGGTGGTAGGTCTGACAATTGTCGGTTCGGTGGCCCCAGCCTTCGCTCAGCCATACGGCGGCCGGGACTATGGATATGGTGGTCGCGATGATGGCTACCGGGACCGCGACCGCGGGTATGACGGTCGGGGCCGCGGCGGCGGCGGGGGTTACGGGTTCGATGAGAGCGAGTACCTTCGCTGCAATCCCGACGTTCGTCGCGCCATCAGCCGGGGGCAAATGGAGTCGGGTGCTGCGCACTACCGCGCATTCGGTCGACGCGAAGGCCGCCGATTGAGCTGCTGAGTAGCCCATGAAAAAGCCCGCCGCGGCAGATGCCGGGCGGGCTAGTGCAAATCTCGAAGCCGGTATGGGTTGTTGCATTGCGATTTCGCGCATGCAAAACTCAATCCGTGTTGCAGCGATGGCGTCGCCGTAACACAGCCCTTCTTGGGCGTTTCCTCCCTAGACTTCGGGCCGCTCCTTCGGGGGGGGCCTTTTTTGTTGGCGGTCTAATAGCGCGAATAGATCTACCTTAGAAGCACTATTTTTCGCCATATCCCCAGTTTCGCCAATCGTGGCGTCTATTTATGCATAATACCAGTCATGCAACTGGTCGGAGCTGCCCGCCACCTCTCTTCCGCTGCTGCGCCTCCCAGACCCGGCGCTGCTGGCGCGTCATGCCTGGAGGTAGGCAGCTCGGTTATTTGAACTGGGCGATCGGTCCTATCCGTCTTTTCCGGAAAACCGCCCCTCGAATTACCCCCCCGGTCGCCATCGTCGGGCTAGCGACCGGGGCTTCACCTGCCGTCGTGGGCCGGCATGCGACTCGACTGGATTTCGAGAAATATCGGAACACACTCATTCGCATTGGGTTGGCCAGTTAACGCAACAGCGAAGGAGACATCGATGCGTAAGCTCGCTCTCATCTCCGCCGTGACGCTTTCTCTCGGAGCTCTCGGCGCAACCGGTGCAACTGCACAGGGCTATGGCTACGGGCATGGCGGCTACCGGGATGGTGGCCACGAGCGTGGGTATGATCGTGGCTATGGTCGCGATCGAGGATATGACCGCCGCGGTCGCCGTGGTCTGTCTACCGGCGCAGCAGTAGGCTTGGGTATTGCTGGCGTGGCTGCTGGGGCTGCCGGCGCAGGCGCCTATGATCGGGGCTACGGTCGCGGCTACTGAGCGCCCGAATCCGAATTGAGTTCAGAGGCCCTGCCGCGTGCGCCGTGGCGGGTCCTTTTTCGATGGAGTTCAAGACCGCGGTTATTTGAGCCGCTTCAGCCTCTTAGCCTCCGTCCACCCGCGATGGCGCTGGAAAGCGGGCTCTGCGCCTGTGACACGCGATTGGCCGACCGCCCCTCTATCTTGTCGAGAATGACGTCCAACGAGCCATCCGGCCGCTGCTGCACTTCTGCGGTAACCACCTCGCCGTTGTTGATCACGTTGACCGTGGGAGGCGCGCCGTTCGTGTTCGCCGGGCCCTGAGCCGGCGCGACGGGGATGCGATAGGTGCCCGTCATCGGCACGTACCCGCCATCGGCATAACCGGCCCGGCCGCGGCGACTGGTGCAGGGCGGGCTAAGGTCAATATCTAAGGCTCAAGAGGCAACGCGTCGGTGTACGACTGACTGAAGTCGAAACAAATTGAACCACCTCTAAAATGCTCGGTTGCATTGTGAACGGAGTATCACATGCAGCAGATTGCAATATTTTCCTTGATCTTAACCTATGTTGCTATTCCAGCGTACGCACAGGACGCAACTACCCGGAACCTCAGCCCACCGCTCCGAGTGAAGTCTGATGCGATCCAAAAGCCTGAGGCGAAGCCGGAGCCCGAGATCAAGAAGCAGACCGATCTCGACACGTTCCAGCTCGCGTCGGCACACCGCGAGCAGGCATAGTCGATGCGTGAGAAGACGAATGGCCTTTGGCAATCGTGGCTCGTTTCGATCTGCGAAGGATGCGGGTCAGAGCGCGCGCCGTACTTCAAGCGACGCACTCAGCTAGGCCAAAAGACTCCGGAGCTGACTTCCCCAGCGCTCGCGTCGGAGCACGCTGCTCCGAAAACGGTGGGATCCAAAGCTGTGGTGTCTCGTGCGGCATCTAGCCGAAAAGTCGCCAGTATCTACGAGGATTTGTCCGACAGTCGCATCGATCAGATCCGGCGCAGTCCTGCTCGATAGTTACGAGCGGTACGGCGAATCGAATTTGTTGATACAGTTATATCCGATTTCTGCGCTACCTCTCGTCGTCGTCCGCAGCAATGAATCCGTAATTACCCCCCCTTGCGCGGGTCGGGTTTCGCTTTTTCCCTTGTGGGATGGGCCGAAGCGATCTTGAGCGGCTGAACCGCAAGGAGCTCATCGATCCTTCGACAAGCTCAGGATGAGGTGGTGCTGCGGATGCAGCGCCCGGAAAAGACTTCACGCACGTCTTCGAAGCCGCCGGCAATGGATCGCAAGGAGCGGCGCGCACAGGCCAAACCAGGCGGGGCGAAGCCTGGCCACGAGGGCCACAGCCGCGTGATGAGCGAGGATCCTGATGCCGTCGTCGCGCATCGCCCGGATCGCTGCGCGTGCTGTGGCGGCGGACTGCACGGGGACCTTCCCGTCGAGGTCGTCAGCGTCTCCGAACGGATCGAGCTGCCGGAAGTCGCACCGGTTGTCACCCAGCATCAACGGCTGGCGGTGCAGTGCCCGACCTGCGGGGCGCGTGTGATCGCACCGGTTCCAGAGGCGGCGCGCGGCACGCCCTTCGGCCCGCGGCTGCATGCGGTGGCAACGTACCTCAAGACCTTCCAGGCCTTATCCTACGAGCGGTTGCAGGCGGCGCTGTCGGATCTGTTCGGGCTTACGCTCAGCCAGGGCGGGCTGATGAACCTGCTCCAGCGCGCGCAGAAGCGCTTCCGCTCCGGTCGCGACGAGGCCGTCTCGA
>NZ_VRUW01000081.1:0-23119 GCF_008039475.1 Methylobacterium sp. WL12
GCCACCGGTAGTACGTCACCGAACTCACACCGAGCGCGCGGATTGCATCGGCCACGCTCTGGCCCTGTGAAATCAGAACGTCCGCCTGACGTAGCTTCGCGACGATCTCCTTGGGCTTCGGGTGCTTTGCCATCTCGTCCGTCCTCCAGGCTCAAAAGCCATACCAAAGGGCGGACCACTCAAACGTAGGCTTAGAGGGTCAAGTGCGACTGTCGGTCAATTGAAGAACCTGCGTAGTACTTAAGTAATATTAACCGCGACTAATCCACCAGAAGCACAATTCTGAGTTGTATTTTGCAGCCATTCCGCCCTGATAGGGTACCACCCTGAGTGGTACTGTTGAGAACACAACCGGGAGAACGGACATGGCGCTGCTGGGCATTAATCTGGGACTTGGCGGATCCGCTAGCTCGACGGGATCGGGAAACCTTCTCAACCTTGATTTGGGGTCCCTCCTCGATCTCCATGTCGGAGCCGGCGGTACGACCTCCGTCATCACAGTGGATGGGAGCATCAGTGGTAGCACGCCGACATCCGCAGCCACGTCGCCAGTGATCAATCTTGGCGTTGATCTCGGGACAGGATTGACGGGCGGGAATGGTGGGCTTCTCGGCGGCCTGCTGGGCGGCGGTTCGGCAGGAGCCGGAGACGGATTGATCCCCGCGACTGTGGACCTTCTGCTCGGCACGGTCAAAGATCTAACGGGGGTGTTGCTCGGTACAGGTACTGGTACAGGTACGGGTGGTACGAACACCAATCCTGGCACGCCTGGACTTGTGATCAATGGCACCGAGGGAGTCGATTTGCTGCAGGGGACTGCAGGCAATGACACAATCACCGCATTCGGCGGCAACGATCTAATTTATAGCAACGGCGGAAATGATATCATCAACGGTGGAGCCGGGCGTGATACTTTAGTTTTCTCAGGAACAATTGGACAGTATACGGCAGCGTCTCAAAATGGCGTAGTGGGATTTCACAACAACACCTCGGGTGTAACTTCGTTTACAACCGGCGTAGAACGCATAGAATTTCAGGATCATACGCTAGCGCTTGATTTTAATGGGAACGCCGGTCAGGTTTATCGATTGTATCAGGCAGAATTCAACCGCGTTCCTGACACTGCTGGTCTTACGCATAATATTCAGCTTATTGATAACGGCATAATCAATATCAATCAAATGGCAGATGCTTTCGTTGGGTCTCCAGAGTCACAGCAAACTTACGGTCCGTCAGTTAGTGACGGGCAGTTTGTAACAAATCTTTATGCTAACACATTGCATCGTGCGCCGGACCAAGTCGGGTTCACAAACTGGACCAATGCCTTGGCCAATCACGTTTTAGACCGAGGCGATGTTCTTCTTGGATTCTCCGAGAGTGCGGAAAACCATAATAATACCGATCATCAACTCCAAAACGGTATTCTTCTCGATCACGGAATCGCGTAGTTCGGTTTTACGTCCGAAATTGTAGATCGGAGAAAAGCCCTGCTCCGATCTGCAAATTAGCTTAACTATCAGAACTTGGCTTCTACAGAGGTAGGGGCACGCTCAGCGCGGATTGTGACACCACTTCAATTTAACTGATGTTCGACCATCTTACCCGATAAGCTGGAAGCCGTCCTCGATGACGCCGACGAGGTGGATCTGCGCTTCCGGGCTTTCCGCGATCTCCGGCGTCACCGCCGCACGAGAGACGCCGTGCGCGAGTTGGTCGATGTAGAACGCGACACCGCCTGCTTCCGGCGAACGGCTGAGCGCCCCTCGGTACAGGCCGTTCACGAACGTCAGATCGCTGCCGCTCGGATTGCGCCCGACATACTCGGTCGAAGTCAGGATGGCGGGTCGGCATCAGCCTCGCCTCCCAGCCGAGGGTCGCACCATCAAACCCTGGGATCAAACAGCTAGCCCGTCATGGGAACCCAAGAGACCTTTGCGGAAAGCCAGAACGCCGCGCTCACGCCGCTCAACGTACCTTTCTTTGAGTGACCCGCCGGAATTGAAGGCTTTGCTTGACGCGCAGGCTTAAGCGACCTAGCCGCGGCGGTAGCGTCTTCAAATCGCGCGAGAGATAAGGGCGATCACATGACTAGCAAGCGCGCGCTGATCACCGGCATCACCGGGCAGGACGGGGCCTATCTGGCCCAACTCCTGCTTGAAAAGGGCTACAGCGTGCATGGCGTCGTGCGCCGCTCGAGCCATGCTGGCGTCTTCGATCACCGCCTCAAGTGGCTCGGCATCACGGATGCGGTCACATTGCACGACGGCAACCTGCTCGACCTGTCGAGCCTCGCCCGGATCGTTCAGGCCGTGCATCCGGACGAGGTCTACAACCTGGCCGCGCAGTCGTTCGTCACCGCCTCGTGGCAGCAGCCGCTGCTTACCGGCCAGATCACGGGCTTGGGCGCCGTCAACCTGCTCGAATGCGTGCGCACCCTGAAGCCGGATGCGCGCTACTACCAGGCCTCGTCGTCGGAGATGTTCGGCCTGATCCAGGAGCAGGTGCAGAGCGAGGCGACGCCGTTCTACCCGCGCTCGCCCTACGGCGTGGCCAAGCTGTACGCGCACTGGATGACGATCAACTACCGCGAGAGCTTCAAGCTGCACGCCTCGAACGGCATCCTGTTCAACCACGAGAGCCCGCTGCGCGGCGTCGAGTTCGTCACCCGCAAGGTCACGGACGGGGTGGCGCGGATCAAGCTCGGCCTGGCCAAGGAATTGCGGCTGGGCAACATCGACGCCAAGCGCGATTGGGGCCATGCCAAGGACTACACCCGGGCGATGTGGATGATGCTGCAGCAGGACAAGCCCGACGACTTCGTGATCGCGACCGGGCGGACGACGACGGTGCGCGACATGTGTGCGCTGGCCTTCGCGCATGTGGGTCTGTCGATGGACGATCACCTGATCATCGACGAGAAGCTGTACCGGCCGGCCGAGGTCGAGGTGCTGCTCGGCAACCCGGCCAAGGCGGAAGCCGCGTTCGGCTGGAAGGCCGAGATCTCGCTCGAGACGATGATCCAGGAGATGGTCGAGGCCGACCTGAAGCGCCTCGGCGGTCACAAGGCCGCTTGATGGCCGCGCCCGCTCGGCGCGTGCTTGTCACGGGCGCTGCTGGCTTCGTCGGCCGATACGCCCTCGCGGCCCTCGCCGCGGCGGGCGTCGAGTCGCTCCTTGGGGTCGGGCGCGGAACGAACACTGCTCTACCAGAGGGTGCTGCCTTTCGTACACTCGACCTCGCTGATCAAAAAGGCCTAGCGGCCTGCCTGCGAGCCTTCCGGCCGAGCCACGTCCTGCATCTAGCTGCCCAAGCCTCCGTTGGGCAGGCCGACGGAGCGGCCCTGGAGACCTGGCGCACCAACGTCGTGGGCCTGCTCAACCTCGCCGAGACCATGCGCACCGAGGCACCCACCGCCGCCCTCGTTTTTGCGAGCTCCAGCGAAGTCTACGGGCGCGCCTTCCTGACCGGCCAGCCGGTGGACGAGGACGTTGTCCCTCAGCCGGTTGGGGTCTACGCCCGCACCAAGCGTGTGGGTGAGGAGATGCTCGCCGATGTACTCACGGGAAGCGAGGTTCGACTCATCGTACTACGGCCCTTCAATCACACCGGTCCAGGCCAGGACGAGCGCTTCGTCGTGCCCGCCTTCGCACATCAGATCGCCCGGATCGAGGCGGGTCGGATGCCGCCGTATCTCGCAGTCGGAAACCTTGAGGCGTATCGCGAATTTCTAGACGTACGGGACGTGGCGCGGGCCTACGCGCAGGTCATCGGGGCGAGCGATAAGCTCGCGTCTGGCACGGTGCTGAATGTCGCCACGGGCCATTCTCGCACGATCGCGAGCGTGCTGGAGGATCTAACGCGGCAGGCGCGCGTGCCGTTTGAGGTTGTGGTTGATCCTGCCCGCATGCGGCCCTCTGGGATCCCGCTGGCCTCCGGCGAAGGCGCTCGGCTTCACGTGGCGACCGGCTGGGCCCCACAGGTGCCCTGGTCCGAGACCCTGGCCGCTGTTCTGGCTGACGCTCGGGCGTGCAGCGGCGCCTGAGAAAGCCCCCTTCCCGCTCGCTCATACCAAGCCCAGGTCAGAAGCCGGTTGCGCCGGCCTCCGGTTCTGCGTCACGGCCAGCGCTTCAAGGTGTAAACGACGCCCGCTGCCTGGTGATTCCGATTTTGGGACGCGTCCACCTTCCTGCGAACAGCGCGGGTGGCGTCAAAGGACTAAGCTGGCCGGTCATGCCCGGCGCCAGACTGAATCAGGACACCGGCGTCGCGGCGATCCAAAGCGCTTGGACGACGGCTTGGCCAACCTGATTGGCCAGGCCGATCCCCTCTTCGGTATCGGGGAAGCCCGCGATGAAGGTCGGGCCCAGGCTTGGATGGCCCAGGACGACGACATGGGTCAGCGCGAGGCTGAGATCGCTACGGACGAGCCGCACCACCTGAAGTGGGCCGATCTGCCCATAAACCGTTTGCTCGGCATAGACCTCGCTGACGGGCTGGAAGGAAGGTTGTGTCATTAGCACCCTTGGCCCCTCGGCCCTTAGGGCGGGGAGAATGCCCGTCTACGCGCTGTGATGAGACCTGTCAGCCACTGACCGGCCCCATTGACTTGCCGCTCTCGGTGTCGCCCACCGCGCGACGTATCGACGTTCAACGCGTCTGCTGCGTCACACCCTCGATCGGCCATGCACTTTCGCTGAGTTGCCTGTCGAGGTCCTCAAAACCACTTTTCCGACGTACAGGGCGCAGACGCTAGCCGGCGGGCTCGAACGGCACTCCGACATCCGCGTCGTCACACGAGATCGCTCGACCGAATATTCCCGAGGCGCTTACCGGTTCCTGCCGATCACTGATCGATGGCATTCGCTCGTCAACATCGATCAGGCCGTCGAACGCGAACCACAGGGTGCTCCTGCTCGGCTCAAGCGCCTGTCGCCCGATCCACGGATCGGCGCCTTTTCCAACCGCGGTGCAACCATGCCTGACCATTGGAAGAGTTCCTTCGGAGGAGCCGACAAAATGGCCATCGATAATGGCACTTATCGCAGATCATTGTGGATCGTTCACGATCCGGCGGCTACGCTCGGTTGATGGAACTTGACGCCGATGATCCCGTCGCCGACGCACCGCGCGCCTCGGCGACGTTGCCCGTGCTGTTCGCGGAGGTGCTGCCGCCCAGTCTCGACCTTCTGGTCGCGCGTCTGGAAGACCATGCCCGCGCCGCGCGCGGCGCCTTCGCCGACAATACGCTCCGCGCGCTGGCCGCCGACAGCCGCATCTTCTCGGCCTGGTGCTCGGGCGTCGACCGGAGCATGCTCCCCGCCAGCCCGGAAACCGTCGTCGCGTTCATCGACGCCCAAACCGAAACGAAGTCCCGCGCCACGGTGGAGCGGTACCGCTCGTCGATCGCCGCGCTCCACCGCGCCGCCGGGCTGTCCAACCCATGCGCCGACGAGATCGTCCGGTTGGCGGTGAAGCGGATGAACCGGACCAAGGGTCGGCGCCAAAAGCAGGCCGAGCCCCTCAACCGAGGCAGCATCGAGCGCATGCTCATCGTGAAGGCGCCTGATCGGCTGCACCGGCGCGTGATGGAAGGGGCGCGCGAGACACCATTGATTGCTCTCCGCAACGCAACGCTCGTCGCGGTCGCATACGACACGCTGCTGCGCCGCTCCGAACTTGTCTCATTATATATAGGGGATCTGGAGCGCGGCGCGGACGGCTCCGGCACCGTCCTGGTGCGACGCTCCAAGGCCGACCAGGAGGGAGAGGGAGCGATCAAGTACCTCGCGCCCGACACCGTGGCGCATATCGAGGCTTGGCTCGCTGCCGCCCGGCTGGACAGCGGACCCCTGTTCCGGCCTTTGACGAAGGGCGGCAGGGTCGGAGACGCCATGCTCGGCGCCGCCGAGGTCTCGCGCATATTCCGGGATCTCTCCGTTACGGCCGGACTCAAACTCTCCCGCCTCCCCTCGGGCCACTCGACACGGGTCGGGGCAACGCAGGACATGTTCGCGGCGGGCTTCGAGCTACTCGAAGTCATGCAAGCTGGTTCGTGGAAGACGCCAGCGATGCCAGCGCGCTACGGCGAGCGCCTGCGCGCACAGCGCGGCGCGGCGCGTAAGCTCGCGACCTTGCAAAATCGGGCGTGAGATCACGCGTCACATCGCTCGATGTCAGAAAATTCTGACTGTCGAGGTTAGTATCGCCATGAATACGGTGATATTCGACACCTCATCGATCTAGGTAAGTCAGTGCTGACTGCTAGATTAGTAATTTGTCAATCACACCTACAGATCTGGCAGATCGAAAGGCAACTCGTTCGTAAGATAAGCGTCGCAGCGCGCTCGACGCCGCCGGTCGGGGTTACGGGATGAACGCGCGCATCACGAACACACGGGCCAGCGTGTTGGCGCCCTTGCCGCGCTCACTAGCGAATTTCACCAGGCGCAGAGAGCGCAGGTCGGGCAAAGGCTCGGTCAGCGCCATATTTGCGATACATCAATCACCTATCACCATCTTGGGACAGGGCAGCGATCCAGCGGATGTCATGCTGGTACGGGGGCGTCTTG
Organism: Methylobacterium sp. WL12; assembly: GCF_008039475.1. Taxonomy (NCBI): domain Bacteria; kingdom Pseudomonadati; phylum Pseudomonadota; class Alphaproteobacteria; order Hyphomicrobiales; family Methylobacteriaceae; genus Methylobacterium; species Methylobacterium sp. WL12. Next base: position 6,570 of record NZ_VRUW01000081.1, read on the forward strand.
AGACTGGTTAGAACCTTGTTCGTTGCCGCTTTCGGTGTCACGAGCCTATCGGCGTGTGTCGGCACCGATCCGCAGGCTCGTTTGCGGGCGGGATCCGGCGTATCCCTCGCTTCTACAGCTTCGCTCAAGCCGGAAGCGGTCGAGCCTGCGCAACCCCTCACGGCAATGATGCCAGGCGATCTACTCCTTCAGCCAGGACGCGGGACGGCCGGCATCAATCCGCAGGCCATTTTTGCGCGTTCTGGCAACCGGGTCGCGCACGAGGCGGCGCTGCCTCAGCACGTGATGACCCATGCGGCGCCCATCGCAGGAGTACCGGTGTCTGATGGGATGGCAGCGTCGAGCACCCGCCCCCGCAGCTCCCCTTTCCTGGCTGCCCGACTAAGTCCGGCTGATACACAGGAGGGACCACTTCCGGCGGTACAGCCAGCCCTGACGCCACTCGCTGATGTCGAAGCGCGCGCCGAGGTCGAGCAGCGTGCCCAGGCCAGTCGAAATCGCCGTTTTGACGCTCAGGTTCGGCGCGCGAGTAGCATCGTGTGCAGCGGATGCGTCCCGACGGCGGGTCGCAGACCCACGCAGACCGAATCGTCAGCCAGCAAGACAGCCGACTAAAGCGACGCTCGGACACACTCCGAACATTGGGCTGGATCCTACGCTGCGCCCTTCAAGCTTCCTTTCGATACTTACTCTATCTGCTGTCGCGGACCAGGTTCAGGTCATGGATCAGATTTTCTTTTAAGATCGAAGTCTTACCAACATCGTGTGGCTTCGTCAGCCGGATGTGATCGACGATCCCCTGACCGAGGTGCTGCATGCTGGTGCTCGTCGCCTTCTCGCCCAGACGGTCGAGCTTGAGGCCGAGGCTTTCCTGAGGGTGATCCAGGATCTGCGGCCACGGGATGGACGTACCTGGCTGGTGCGGCACGAACATGGGCCAGAGCGTGAGGTCCAGACCGGGATCGGGTCGGTGCCGGTGGCGAGGGTCCGCGTCCGGGATCGCGGCGCAACGGGATCATAGGATCGGGTTTGGTTCACCTCGACAATCCTGCCGAAGTGGGCCAGGCGCACCCGTAGCCTGGATGAACTGCTGCCGGTGCTGTATCTGCACGCCGAATGGGCTTGAGCCGCGCTGCCTGGATCAACACCTGCATCTTCCAAGGCCTAGAGAGCGGCTTCATCGGAATCAAAGGCTCGAGGAATGAGTAGCGGACCGAAGCAGCTCGGAGACCTGCTCGGCGGACTCGACCCGAGTCTCGCCAAGGCCTTCGAAGGGCTTGGCAAGAGCGTCATGGCCGATGCGGAAAGACAAAAGGCAGCGTTAGAGCCGGCTCAGAGCGGGGCACAGGAAAGCCAGGAAGGCCCCACACGGCGCGTAGCGCCTATCCAGGCTCGCAACCAGGGCAAAGCGCTCACGCCTGCCAGCAGCCAAGCTGATGAGCATCATGGACCTACCCCGGTCCTCACGCAGCAAATTGACTTGTTCATCGCCACCGGCCGGGCTGCAATGCCCAAGGATGAGCTGGCAACTATGGAGCACCCGGTCTACGCGATCGAAGACGGTGATCAGCGTATTCTATCCTACGAACACAATGGTGTGACGTTGGAGGTGACACCGTCGGTGAAAGGTCGCGCAACCATCCATGACAAGGACATCGTGCTTACGTGCGTGTCTAAAGTCGTCGCTGCCGTGAACCGCGGTGAGGCCGTCTCTCGCACGGTGAGTATCAAGGCACACGACGTTCTTACCTTTACCAACCGCAGCACGTCTGGGCGCGGCTACGAGCTGTTGGAACAGGCTCTGGAACGGCTTGCCGGCACCCGCATCAAAACATCGATCGCCACTGGAAAGCCGGCCAGGCGCCGCACTAAGGGTTTTGGCTTGATCGACGCTTGGGAGACGATCACCCGCGGACCAAACAACCGTTTGGAGGAGTTACGGATCACCTTGAGCGAATTTACCTTCGACGCCGCAATGGCATTGGAGGTGCTGAGCATCGACCAAGACTATTTCAAGCTTCGGAAGGCTACTGAGAAGCGGTTGTACGAGCTGGCACGCAAGCATTGCGGGAACCAAGGGCGATGGAAGGTTGGCCTTGAGCTGCTGCAAAAAAAGGTCGGTAGCCGTCAACCCCTGTTCAAATTCCGGGCGGCTGTCCGTGGTATCGGAGAAGAGGGCTCCCTGCCGAGTTATCACCTAATCTTCCTGCACGCTGACGACTCCGTCGTGTTCTACGGCCGAGGCGATGCAGGCTTGGCAGCGATGGAGAGCGACTTGGTCAGCCTTCCGAAACCCAAGGCAGAAGGGTCTCGCCGCAAGTCCGTTCGCCGACCAGCCAAGAAGGAGATCTAGTTCGTCACTCTACGGATAAATCATCGTAAGATGCTGATATTAAAAGGTTTTTGAAAAATACTATAGGCCTACCAGATTCATTCTTGACATAAAAAGTAGGGTTTTGCAGCTACGCCCACTAGGATTCCATCCGGCGCGGCGCATCAGGGCGCTGCAAAGATGCAGCTTCGTCACTCTAGGGATGTTTGACTCGGCACTCTGCGGATGAAGGTTCGTCACTCTGCGGATAAAACGCTTCGTCACTCCGCGGATAAATACCCCTTTTTTTCACAGAAAAAACAAGCGCTTACCGAAGCCTAACAACGCGCGCGCGTCTTTAACTTATTAACATATTTCTTAACGCTGTGGGTGGAAGCTTGAATAGTGAGGAAAACACCACCCTGCCTCTCACACAGGTTATCTAAAATAGATGGCTTAGCACCGCTTAAACCCCGTCAAAATATAAAGGGTTCTAGAGTCCAGACTCACAACCAGTATCTGACAGTGGAGGTGAGGTAGACGATAGCAAAGTAGCTAATGGTTAAGCGTTCATATCGCGTGGCGATGCAAGAGAAGTCATTGATACGACCGAACATGCGCTCGATGGCATTGCAGCCACAAGTCGTGGACGGACGAGAAACATAACTTTCAGTCACCGAGGATTCGGTGTCCGTCGTTGATAATGCCGATGTCAGGGCGTTCTACGTCTACACCTGCGCCGAGCCCGAGCGACGGAGGAACACGAGGCGCCTATCGCCCGAGGAAGGCATCGCCGTCGCGCAGATCGCCGCGCGGGCGCTCACGGATCGGATGGAACGTGGCTGAATCGCAAGCGAGGCAGGCCCGTCCCCCGATCTGATCACGGGGCGACGAATGCTTCGTCCATCTCACCAGCGACACAGATAGCGAGGACGGCGCGGACGCTGAACCCTCACTGGCAGCTCCCGAGAACCATCACGGCAGTCAGGTCGTGTGGCTGCGCAATAATGATAGTGGTCGGGAGGCCGAGGCGTCGGAGACCGTGCTGCCGGTCGTGGCGGCCGAGTGGGCTGTGATCCCGTTTGCACCGTTCCCCTGGCGCGGCTCTGGCAACGTCGTGTCGGCTGCCGGCGTGGCGCTCCTTGAGATGGTGGCGAGGCGCTGATGCGGCGCCCTCAGCCCTTCTTCTTGTAAGCCTCGATAGGGTCGTGTCCCTAGGCGTGGTGTAGCTCGTTGAGGACCACCACGATCACCGGCTTGGGCCGGGACGATCAGGCTGCCAGAGTGGGCAGGCTGACCAGGGGATCATCGCCGATCGGGGCGATGCTTTCCAGGGTCATGTAGCGCGACCGCTGGACGGCCCATTCGTCATTCTGTTCGAGCAGGATCGCGCCGACGAGACGTGTGATGGCAGCCTCGTTGGGGAAGATGCCGACCACCTCGGTCCGGCGCTTGATCTCGCCGTTCAGGCGCTCCAACGGATTGGTCGAGTGCAGCTTGACCCGGTGGGCGGCCGGGAAGCCCATGTAGGCCAGCACGTCGGGCTCGGCCGTGTCCATCAGGGCGGCGAGCTTGGGCACCTTGGGGCGGAGTTGGTCGGCCACCCGCCGCCATTGCTGACGGGCCGCCTCGGCATCATCCTGGGCGAAAGCGGTGGCGATGAAGGCCGAGACGACGCGCCGCCCGCTGCGGCCGGCATGGGCGAGCACATTCCTCATGAAGTGCACCCGACAACGCTGCCAGGTGGCGTTCATCACCTTGGCCACCGAGGCCTTGATGCCCTCGTGAGCGTCCGAGATGACGAGCTTGACCCCGCGCAGGCCGCGCCGGGCGAGCTTGCGCAGGAAGTCCGTCCAGAACGTCTCGGCTTCCGACGGGCCGACATCCATGCCGAGGACTTCGCGGCGGCCGTCGGTGTTCACGCCGACCGCCACGATGACGGCGACCGAGACGATGCGCCCGTCCTGGCGGACCTTCACGTAGGTCGCGTCGATCCAGAGGTACGGCCACTCGCCCTCGATGGGGCGGTCGAGGAATGCGCCAACCCGCTCGTCGATCTCCTGGCACAGGCGCGAGACCTGGCTCTTCGACACGCCCGTGCCGCCCATCGCGGGTTCCCATCGCGGCCTGCCGCGATGGGGCCCTCCCTGGACCAGATCATCCACCGAGCGGGTCGAGATGCCCTGGATGTAGGCCTCCTGGATCACCGCCGTCAGCGCCTTCTCCGCCATGCGACGCGGCTCAAGGAAGCCGGGGAAGTACGAGCCCTTGCGCAGCTTCGGGATGCGCAGTTCGACTGTGCCGGCGCGCGTCTGCCAGTCCCGGTCACGGTAGCCGTTGCGCTGGACCAGACGCTCGGCGCTCTTCTCGCCGTGAGCCGCGCCGGTCAGGCCGCCCACCTCCAGCTCCATCAGAGCCCGTCCGATAAGGGGCTGAGGCAGGGGTTGAGTGGCCGGGATGGCAGTGATTCCAAGAGGGTGCTGAAACCTGACCTGGATCTGCCATGTGGACCCCGACCACCCGGCGGCAGCTAGCCGTGCGGGCCTGCGCTATGAAACCGACCTGACAGATGCCGAGTGGGCGGTGATCGCACCTCTGATGCCGGAGCCGGCGCCATGTGGCCGCCCGCCAGTCTGGACGACGCGGGAGGTCCTGAACGCCATTTTCTACGTGCTGCGAGGCGGTATCGCCTGGCGGCTGATCCCGAAGGACCTGCCTCCACGCAGCACGACGTTCGGCTACTTTGCGCGCTGGCGCGACGACGGGCTGTTCGGCCGGATCAACCACACGCTCGTCATGGCCGACCGCGAGCGGGCTGGTCGGCATGCCTCACCCACCGCCGCGGTGCTCGATAGCCAGAGCGTGAAGACCACCGAGAGCGGTGGCCCGCGGGGCTACGACGCCGGAAAGAAGATCAAAGGCCGCAAGCGTCAGGCCCTGGTCGACACGGACGGGCGCGCTCTCGTGCTCGATCCGCAGGCCGCCGACGTACAGGATCGCGATGGGGCCGGACCGGTGCTGCGCCTGTCGCGGCGGACCTTCCCGTTCATCGCCAAGGCCTTCGCCGATGCAGGCTATGCCGGCGACAGGCCCGCGACGGCCACGATCATCACCGTCGACATCGTGCGCAAACCCAAGGATCAAGTCGGCTTTGCCGTGCACCCGCGCAGATGGGTGGTCGATCCTTCGACAGGCTCAGGATGAGGGCTTCTTTGGCTGGATCAGCCGCAACCGCCGCCTCTGGAAAGACCCGGAGGCGACCCTCGCCTCAGCCCAAGCCTTCCTCTACGCCGCCGCCGTCATGATCCTCGTTCGACGGCTGGGACGCGCCTCATGACTTATCGGACAGATGGGGTGATTGGGGTCACGCCGCGGTTCCGCTGAAGGCGGCTGCTCCTATCGAGATGTGAGATCGTGGTCGATGTCGGATCGCCACAGCATCAGGAAGGAGCAGCCATGACGTACTTTGCCGGACTCGACGTCTCCCTGGAAGAGACCACAATCTGCGTGGTCGATGAGACGGGACGGCTCACCAAGGAGTTGCGAACCGCCAGCGAGCCGGAGCCGCTCGTAGCCGCCCTGACGGGGCTCGGCCTTCCGCTGGAGCGCATCGGCTTGGAGGCGTGCTCGCTGACGGCTTGGCTGCACGACGAACTTCGGGCAGCGGGTCTACCGGCGGTCTGCATCGAGACGCGGCTCGCCAACGCGGCCATGAAGACGATGCCCAACAAGACCGACCGCAACGATGCCCGCGCGCTTGCCCAGATCATGCGCACGGGCTGGTACCGGCAGGTTCACGTCAAGTCGCGCCAGTCCCGGCTCTGGCGTTCGCTGCTGGTGGCGCGGCGCACCGTGCTCAACGAGATGCGAGCCATCGAGAACGTGGTGCGGGCGATCCTGCGCGAGGGCGGGATCAAGCTTGGCACCCCGGCCCGTGCCGCCTTTGCCGGGCGGGTGCGCGAGATGGCGGGCGACGATCCCCTGATCCTGCCGCTCGTCACGCCCCTGCTGGCGATCCTGGCCACGATGCTGGAGCAGCTCGATCGGCTGACCCGGCAGGTCCTCACCATCGTGCGCGGCGAGGCGGTCTGCCGGCGGCTGATGAGTGTGCCAGGCGTCGGCCCGATCACCGCGCTGGCCTTCCGCGCCACTATCGATGAGCCGGAACGGTTCCGACAGTCCCGGAACGTCGGGGCGCATCTCGGCCTGACACCGTCTCGCTACCAGTCGGGCGAGACCGACATCCAGGGCAAGGTCAGCCGCTGCGGCGACGAACTGGCCCGTACCGCGCTCTACGAAGCGGCCCATTCCCTGCTGACGCGCTCGCGCAAATGGTCGAGCCTGCGCGCCTGGGGGATGCAGGTCGCCAAACACCGTGGCATGGCGCGGGCCCGCGTGGCGGTTGCGCGCAAGCTCGCCGTCATCCTCCATCGGATGTGGAGCGACGGGACCGAGTTCCGCTTCGGCAAGGAGCCGGCAGCGGCCTTCGCAGCCGCCTGATCGAGACACGCCTGCTGAAGCGAACTGGACGACGGCAGGCCAGACTTCACCCGCGAGGGTGACCCGGATCGTTCCCGTGGGGACGATGGGTGAGGCGATCTCGTTGAGAGTCCCGAACCGGTCCGCGTCAGCAGACCAGGTCGTGAAACAGATTGAGACGCCTCGCTCTCCTGACCCCATCATGCGGCGGCCTCGCGCCGACCGCGAAGAGAAGCGCGTGACCCGCGGGAGCGATACAGCCGGAACCCAAAAACGTCGATCAGGAGAAGCTTGCCTCACGAACCCCAATCAGAGAGGACTCTCAGCTCGACTTTGGCCATTTCGACCGGTCGTGGAACGCGCTGGGTGACGAAGCGGGCGTGATGGATAGGCTGATGGTGTCCCTCGCTAGAGACGCCTCATGCCGCACCTGCCGGCCCGCTTCGCCGGGATCATCCTGTCCTTCGCTCCGCTGTTCGTCCACCGGTCGTGGCGGCACGCTCAGGCCCTGTTGATCGGTGCGATCCTGTGTCCGGGCCGGCGCACGGTAGCGAGCGTTCTGCGGATCACGGGCCGGGCGCGAGACCGCCATTTCGTGAACACCCACCGGGTGCTCAGCCGTGCGGAATGGTCTCCCCGCTCAGCCGCCCGCATCCTGCTTCGGCTGCTTGTCGAGGCCTTCGTCCCACACGGCCCCGTAGTGCTGGCGCTCGACGACACGATCGAGCGGCGCTGGGGCCGCCGCATCCAGGCCCGGGGGATCTACCGTGATCCGGTGCGTTCGTCCGGCGCCCACTTCGTCAAGACGAGCGGCCTGCGCTGGATGAGCCTGATGCTGCTCACACCCATCCCCTGGGCTGGTCGGGTCTGGGCATTGCCGTTTCTGACCGCCCTCGTTCCCTCGGAGCGCGCCTGCCGGGAACGCGATCATCGGCCCAAGACCCTGCTCGATGTCGGACGGCAGATGGCCTTGCAGGCGCGGCGCTGGTTGCCGGGGCGCGACCTCGTACTGGTGGGCGACAGCGCCTTCTCGGCCTTGCTGTTTCTCGACGCCCTGCGCCGCGGCGGCGTCACCGCCATCACCCGCCTACGCCTGGATGCGGCGCTCTACGATCCAGCGCCTCCAAGGCTTCCCGGTACGATCGGGCGCCCGCGCAAGAAGGGTGTGCGGCGACCAACCTTGTCCAAGATCCTGACCGACCCGGGCACCCTCTGGCAGCAGGTGAGCGTGCCGGGCTGGTACGGCATGGGCGAGCGCAAGATCGAGATCACCTCGGCCACCGCCGTCTGGCATCATTCCGGTCTACCAGGGGTGCCGATCCGATGGGTTCTGATCCGCGATCCCGAAAGCCGCTTCGAGCCCCAATCGCTGCTCTGCACCGACCCAGCACGAGACCCGACGCAGATCGTGACGTGGTTCGTCCGGCGCTGGCAGGTCGAAGTCACCTTCCAGGAAGCGCGTGCCCATCTCGGCGTCGAGACCCAGCGGCAATGGTCCGACAAGGCTATCGCTCGTACGACCCCCTGCCTGCTCGCCTTGTTCTCCATCGTCACCCTGCTCGCCACTCGGCTGACAGCACGTGAGAGGCGGCAGGTCGCGGCGACAGCGTGGTACCCCAAACCGCAACCGACCTTCTCCGATGCTCTCGCAGCCGTCCGTCGCACGATCTGGTGCCAGCAGGGTTTGTCGACGTCACCCCGCAGGCGCGACCGCAGGAAACGTCGGTTCCGTCTACCACCAGCCTGGGCCTACGCCCTCTGCCAGGCAGCCTGATTGGCCAAAGTCGAGCTCAGTCGCTCGGCTGCAAAACCGATCATCTCGCGCAGCAGATCGGCGTCGGCACTCTTCTCCATCAGCCCGCGCAGGGCCATGATCTCGTCGGTCATCGGGGGGCTCTCGGGTTCGGGGTTGGTCGTCGCAACCCGACCCTACCCGGCAACCGCCGATGACCACCCCTCAGCTACACCACCGCCTGGGACACGACCGCCCAATCCGTCCGCCATCAGGGCCCCACTCCACCCTAGCGGCCTTCTAATGCCATTTGGTGCGGTCCTCGGGGCCGGTCATATCCACGTAGGCTGAGAGCGCGGCGTTGACCCTCGCAAGCCCGGCGGCCACCACGTCGGCATAGGGGCAGAGCCTCGCCATGTCGCGGGCCCGGCGCCGGGCCGTGTGCGGCTTGGCGACAAGGCCGGCAGCTACGGCGTCGAAGTACCTCGCCCACTCGGCGCGACTGTACGGCTGCGGAGCGGGCGCTCTCGTCGCGTTGCGTGATCCCATCCTCGTGCCCCCCGGCCCTCGTCGGGTGCGTCATAGCGGACGACCCCTAACAAGACGCGAGCCTACCACGATCCCTTTGTGGGCTGTCCGGCTGGTATGTCGCTCGCGCTGGACTCGATCGATCTCGGCCTGATGCCCTCCGTGTGCGAGGGATAACCGGCGCCTACCAGGCTAGGCCGGGGCGCCTAAGCAACCCCGGCCCCTATCTCTCCGTGCTGCCTGACGTCTCGCCAGACATCCGGGGCGGCGCGTGCGCGACGGGTGCGGGGCTAAGGTGGGGTAGAGCGCAATCGCGGTTGCTGACCTCAACAACCCCGGCAGACGCTGCCCAGCGTACTCTTCATCTTGATATCCCAAGCCTTGTCCCGCGCCTCGCCGGCCTTCTGGTTCTTCTCCAGGGTGGCTTGGCTTTTCTGGGCCGTTGCCGCGGCGTCAGCATCCGCCGCGCTCGACGGCGGGGAGGCCGGGGTCGGCTGTCGCTGCGCCGGCCCGGCGGCCATCAGCAGGGTCAGTGCCAGCAGGGCTGTGATCAAGCGGAACATCGGCACGTCTCGCGGTACGCTTGGAGAACATCGATAACGCCGCGACAGCGAGGATGGTGCCTAGAGCCTCCGGGCGCGGGGCTGTCGGTCAACCCGTCCGCCGGCCCCGCTCGGCCTCCGCGCGCCAAGCGTCGCGCTCCTGTTCGGCCTTCGCAAGTCGGCTCCGTAGACCCTCGACCTCAGCGTGCAGCTCGCCGGCATCGACGGCCAGCTCGACGCACTGGTCCTGCACCTCGGCGAGCTGGGCGCGAAGCTCTCGGTTCTCGATGACGACGGCCAGGAAGTCGGCGGATCGCTCGCCTTTGTCGCTCATGCCGTCCCTGCCCCGTCGATCCCGGCGGCGGGTCTAGCGGAGGCCGCGGAGCGCTTCCAGCGCACAGGCGGGACGGTACGGGCGTCGCGCCGGTCCGCGAGCGATGCGCTCGCGATCCTACTATGCAGCGGATGTTTGACCGGGCGTTTCAAGGTCGCTGACCCGCATCGTCGGCGCACCAAGACGAACGACTGCCGCGACCCAAGGCCGCCTCAAGCCTCGATCGACGTCGGGCTGGCGGGATGCGATCTGTCTCGCTCGAAAGTCTTGTCGTGCAGCCTCAGGTCACATCTCGTACGAAGCGAGGAAGGCAGTCAGATCCCTGCTGATTGTTGGATTTGACCATTGATCTCCCACGTCACGATGTGGCCATGTCGCTTGTAAGCTTGAATTCGACATTGCATTTCCTGCCATACGGCTTGACGGATTGATGGCGCGGGTAGAGCGATAGGTTCTCTTGATGGAGGGGATCGTCGTGGAAGACCAAATCGAGGCTCAATCGGCCAACGTTGTCGAAATCGCTGCTGACCTCGTCGCAGCCTACGTGTCCAACAACAACGTTCCAGTTTCAGAGCTGCCGAACGTCATCGCCACCGTGCACGCTGCCCTGACCGGCCTCGGCAAGGAAGCGGCCGCCGAGCCCGCCAGCCCCGAAAAGGCGACCGCTGCGCAGATCAAGAAGTCGATCACGCCAGACGCGCTGATCTCTTTCATCGATGGGAAGCCGTACAAAACGCTGAAGCGCCACGTGACCGGGAATGGCTTGACGATCGAGGCCTACAAAGCACGCTACGGTCTGCCGACCGACTACCCAACCACGTCGGCGAATTACTCGGCCCAGCGTTCCGCGCTGGCGCGCTCACTCGGCCTCGGCCAGCAGCGGCGCAAGGCAGCCCCCAAGGCTGCCGATACAGCCGAGACGATCTCCGAGGCGCCCAAGCCCCGCGGTCGGAAGCCCAAGGCCGTAGAAGCCCTCGAGGCAGCTCCGAAGGCCCGCGGTCGCAAGAAGGTCGCCGAGATGGCCTGAAGCCGCTCAGCGCCCCGATCTGGCACGTCACAGCACTCGCCGCGGTGACAAGCCTCTAACCGGCTGCTGGCATCCTACACCCGGGCCAAGTTGCGTATCGGCCTCGCTGGTGAGATCCGGGGTTCCACCGCCGCGTGAGCAGATCGCGGCGGGGCCGAACCGCCTGCTTATGCGTGAAGGCTTGAAGCCTTCAGCATGCCTCCGTCTCCGCTGGCAGCCGCACTTCGTACGACTCAAGGAAGGCGGCGAGCTCTCTGCTGGTCGTCGGGTATGACCACTGCTCGCCCCACTTCTCAGTATGGCCGTGCCACCCTCTGACCTATTCGTAGAAGGGGTCATGAGGTACGAGAAACCAAGCTCGGGCCGCCCCAGGGCTGTAGGGCGCGGACGGGAACAGCATCAGCAACTGCCGGCCGCCGTAACGACGCCAATCGACCAGGGGCCTGCTTTTGAGCTGCACGCCGGACGGCAGGCCATTCGGGGTACAGACCACAAGCTCCTCGCCCTCGATGTCCGCCTCGGGTCGGTACACGCGATAGCCACAGCGGATCAGCAGAGCGGTCGCCTCGGCGCGATTGGCGGCCTCGGTGTGCGCTTGGCGGAAGCGAGAGGTCGTGGCGGGTTCGTTGTTCAAAGCAGGCCTCTCGACGCGCCCCTGCCCAGGTAGCTCCGGTCCCTTCTCCCACGGACGTCGTAAGGCATGGGGACAATTTGACGTCACGCGCGTTGTCACTTCTTAACGAGGGCTGATACGCATGGCCAACAGCGAAAAACTGCGTTTCAAGTCGAAGTTCGTTCTGATGAAAATAGGACATGATCTGAAAGAAAAATTTTCGGACACAGTAGAAGCTGCCACTCCGGAAACACTTGACGTGATTGCTGAAATGATCCCTGATCACGAAGATAAAGAGGCTGTGATACCCCTTATGAACGTGCATTATGTGCCTCACGTTGAGGATATTTTAGTTTAGCAGATCGGAACGACGGCTTTTCCTATCCGCAATGACACCGCCTGATAAAGGCGAAGCTGTCGCCGGGCCAGCGGAACAGCGCGGCGAAAGGCGATCTACCTTGAGCTGCATCCCGAGACGGCGGCTAATGTCTCGGGGGCTCAAGCGAGCAATCAAGCACAGTGTAACGCCAGCGCCAATTTGGCGCCTGCGGTCACCGCAGCTACAGGCCGATCCGAGCGCGCCATCCAGCGCGATGCGGAGCGCAAGGAGAGGATTGCCGAACCTGCCCTCGCGGCTGTCTCCGGCACCCCTTTGGACAAGTGACGCTACCTCGACACCCTGAAGAAGGTGCCGGCCGCGCCCAAAGCGTGAGGGACGGGCCGCCGGCGCTCGGTGTTCATCGTCACCGCCGAGTGGACGGGCTCACCGACCTTCGTAGGTGATCCAGTATCGAAGGTAGGCCTGATACCCCTGTAAACGGAAGACGGCGGCGAGGCGCACTGGCTCGCGGAGGGCTTCCACCAGCTCAACGCCGCCCGCGGTGCGGAGCTTGAGATGGTCGCCTGCGAAGTCCGTTCTGGGGGGCTCCGGGACGCGATCCTGCACAGCGCCTGTGCGAATGCGACCCACGGCCTGCGCCTGTCGAACGCCGATAAACGGGGCATGTCGCAAACGCTTCACGGCCGAAATAATCTTCTCCAAACCAGACGTTACGATGACTGGTTGCTGCCTGTTCAGCAGCTCAAACGCGGTCGATGAGGTGGATTGGCGGCCCTGAAATCCCTTTGTCGGATCGAGATGCTCCTCTGCTGGAAGCATATTCTTCTACGGCCAAAATCTTTGCGACACGCCCCGCGGGACCGTCCCTCGGTGCGCCTGACAACCACCACGCCTCGCAGATTGTCTGGCTGCGCGGCTCCAACACCGAACTGGATTGCACCCGATGAAGGCCAGTCTGATCATGCGTGCCGCCCTCGTGCTCGGCTTTCCTGCTGTCGCTCGTAGTGTTGGGCACGTTCGCAGACTTCACTGTGACGTACTGGCGCAAGCGGGTCACGAAGTCAGGCGTGGCAATGTTATCACAGCCGCCTGGCTCGTCGCTTCTTGCGTGGCAGCGCTATAAAATAATTGGTTCAGTGAGGATTGATAAATATGCCATCCTAGGCGATAAAGAATTATTATTCATATAATCGACGACTGGCAGACGCACTATGTTTTATACCGGAACTTACGAAGGTACAATTCATACGTATTGCGCCGAGTTTAATTACACCGATCCTATTGCGTTCAAGATCGATCAATATGGAAATATTGATCTGCCGTATTCATATCATGGCACATTGCGCGACGGAGTTATTGACAGCGCAGGCCATATTTCTGGAATTTCTATAGGTGTTCGGTCTTTGTCGCTTGGAGATCTAACAATTCCTTATGCCGCCACAGACGACGGCACAAATTTCTATGGTTCCGGCACCTCAAGGAATGGAATTACAAGTACAATTCAAGCAAGGATGGTAGAAACAACTCGCGAAACTATCTTCGGCGGTGATGTCAACGACCTGATTGCGGGAAATACAGCTAACAATTACGTAGATGGGGGTACGGGAGCCGACACCTATGCCCTGCAAGGGTCGAGAGCCTCTTACCAGATCAGCGTAGGTGCCCCGGGGATCACTACGACTGACAACGTGTACGGTCGTGACGGCACAGACACGCTCGTCAACATCGAGCGTTTGAAGTTCAGCGATGATCTGGTCGCGTTCGATCTGAGCGGAAACAGCGGCAACGTCTACCGGCTGTATCAGGCGGCGTTCGCTCGCACACCGGATACGGCAGGCCTCTCGCACAACGTCCACCTGGTCGATCAAGGCATCAGCCTCCACGACATGGCCGCAGCCTTCACCGTGTCGGGCGAGTTCCAGACCCGCTACGGGGCCAATGCCAGCGATCAGGACTTTGTCAAAGCGCTCTACAACAACGTGCTGGGCCGAGACCCTGACCCAACTGGCAACGCCGGCTGGCTGCAACTCCTCGGCAGCCACCAGTACGATCGTGCTGGCGTGCTGATCGGCTTCTCTGAGAGCCCAGAGAACCATGGGAAAGTGGACCCCTCGATCGCAGCGGGCATCCATCTCGACTACGGCGTGTTCGCCTGAACTAGAGCCGCATTCGGCGCGGTTGAATCGTGGGGGATGGCGGACGGGCTTCGGATATGATTCGATGTCGGGCTTTCCGAGGAGATCGGGATGCCGGCAGCCTTATCCGTGGATCTGCGAGAGCGGGTGATCGCGGCGGTCGAAGCGGGAGCCTCGCGCCGCCAAGCAGCCAAGCGCTTCGGTATCGGCGCATCCAGCGCGATCCGCTGGCACGAGCGTTTCCTGGATGAGGGCGAGATCGCGCCCCGGCCGGCTTGTGGTGAGCGGCCGGCACCCGCCATCGAGGTGCATGCCGAGCGGATCCTTTAGGCCAGCCAAGCCCACCCCCAGGCGTTCCTGCGGGAGTTGCGCGACACTCTGGCCGAACAAGGCGTCCGGACGAGCGTCAGCGGGTTGTGGCGGTTCTTCGCCCGGCATCGGATCACCCGTAAAGGGGCTGCCTACGCAGCTGAGCAGGAGCGGACAGACGTGAGAGCCGCACGGGAGGCGTGGTTCTCGGATCAACTCGGCCTTGATCCCGACGCCCTCGTGTTCATCGACGAGACCGCAACTGCTACGCACATGGCCCGAACCTATGGCCGGGCCCCGCGCAGCGAGCGCTGCCGGATCCTCGTGCCCCAGGGTCACTACAAGTCCACCACCGTCACAGCCGCCCTTCGTACCAGCGGCCTCGTCGCCACCACCCTGTTCGATGGCGCCACCAACGGTGAGCGCTTCCGAACCTACGTCACCGGCACCCTGGCCCCGGTGCTGAAACCGGGCGACACCGTCGTCCTCGACAACCTGAACGTCCACAAGGTCGCCGGCGTGCGAGAGGCCATCGAGGCGGCCGGCGCGCGGATCTTCTATCTCCCCGCCTACTCGCCGCACTTCAACCCGATCGAACAAGCCTTCGCCAAGCTGAAAGCCCTCCTGCGCACGGCCGCCCCGCGCACCGTCCCCGACCTCTGGCAGGCCATCAGGGACGCCTTCGCCGCCTTCAGGCGCTCGTCGATACGGACGGACGCGCCCTCGTTCTCGACCCACAGCCGGCCAACGTCTAGGACCGGGATTGAGCCGGGCCAGTGTTGCGTCTGTCGCGTCGGACTTTCCCATTCATCGTCAAAGCCTTCGCCGATGCAGGTTATGCCGGCGACAAACCTGCAACCGCCTCGATCATCACCGTCCACATCGTGCGCAAGCCTCTGGATCAAGTCGGCTTCGCCGTACATCCGCGCCGCTGGGTCGTCGAGCGCTTCTTCGGGTGGATCAGCTGCAACCGCCGCCTTTGGAAAGACCCGGAGGCGACCCTCGCCTCAGCTCAAGCCTTCCTCTACGCCGCTGCCGTCATGTTCCTCGTTCGACGGCTGGGACGCGCCTCATGACTTATCGGACGGACGCTCAGCGGCAGCGAAGGATAGCCAGCAGCCTCCTTGATGCCTTGAAGTATGACTCCGCTTATACTCTTCCTGCGTCTGATCCTGGGTACTCACAGCAATCGTCTTGCATCAAGCACATAGCTCCGCCTTGTAGAATGTGAATTCAGAGGCCCGGAACCCCTAGAAAGGGCTGCCGGCAAGCGCCGGGCGAGCCCACCGACAAAGCCTCGTCTGGAAGCCGCGCGGCGAGTAGAACCGGACGAGCCATGCGGTAGCCGCAGGTACGTGTTCGACATGGACAGACCGGACAGTTGTCTCAGGTTTGGCTCGCGAGGCAAGCGTCAGACAGCTACAAGATATCGAGCAGACCCTCAGAAAGGTTCCCGATGAATATTATCTTTCCTTTGACCGCACTCGCAGCTTTCACGCTACCAGCGCATGCCATCGAAGGTCGCTATAAAGTTGAAGGTCAGAACCCAGGGCAATCCCAACTCTATAAAGGAGAAGCAATGATCAAAAGGACCGGCGACACCTACAGCGTGGTCTGGCAGATTGGATCTGGGCGCCAGATCGGAACCGGCATCCTGACCGGAACTGTCTTATCCGTCGTCTTTCAGACGGCTGGCGCGCCAGGGTCCGGCGGTGTGGCAAGCTTCCAGGTCATCGACGACAAGGTCACTGCCGGCAAATGGGCTGTAACCGGCAGCCAAACTGTTGGGTTAGAAAAATGGTCCCTCGAAAGCGGGATTTGAGGCTCGTGGTATCAATTCGTCAGTCGCCCCTCGCTTCAGCCAACGGCGCCGTGTCGAGCCCCAACGCGAGCGCTCCCGCTTGGTCAAGGATACACTCAAGGCGCCGCAATTCGGCCTGCAGCAGGGCGCTGGCTCGCCGAGCTGATTTGGAGACCGTAATGCGCCGTCTGATCCTGACCACCTGCCTCGTCCTCGTCGCTACATCGGCTTCAGCAGCTAACGTAGCTCAGCTAGGAGCAACGGATCGGGTGAGCACATCCGGACAGAGGATCGAGAGCGAAGCCGCTAAAGCGCAGGTCGGTGACGACGCGTTTCAAAGCCGCATCCTAGCTGTTGAGCGGCGGGCCACAGCCTCGATTTGCTCTGGATGTCTCACAG
>NZ_VRUW01000082.1:0-22154 GCF_008039475.1 Methylobacterium sp. WL12
AAAGAATCGCCTGCCCACCGCCCCAACCCTCGATGCCGGCGATCCGGCAGGCCATCCTGGACCACCTCAGCCGACCGCCACCCCGCCGATGCCCGCACTGTGATGCTGCGCTCGATCAACCACCTTGAATGAAATCTGCCAAAGTAGTGCTAGGACTGCTATACAAAATCCCATTAACAGGATGCGCCCAAATGGCCGGAGCAGGTCTTCGACGACGTTAGAACGACGGGGCTGGTCGAAGTGATCGAAGAGATTAACCGCAGCGCGGTGGCGTAATAAAACGGCACCGCGGGGATCGTCCGAGCCACGACGACCTTGGCGTTCGTGCCCCTGTAGACAGCACGGAAATTGACGCCCGCAGCGTCGGCAACTGAAGCAGCAGACCGATCAACCCAACCACTCGAACGTCCGCCAGCGAGCTTCCTGACGGGTTTGAGACCCGGCGTCGAAAAAAATCGACCGCCCTTCTGCGAAACGCCGCTCGCTAATCGCTATAACGAGTTCAGCACGGCGCCGCGCTCTCATATCCCTAAGAAGGAACCCACAGATGACCCATTCGTCTGGAAGCACCCCCATGCGTATTTTCGACCAGCTCGATCCAGTCATGCTCGAACAGCGCGCAGACTTTATCCTCGAAGCAGCCTCACATATGTCGCCCCAGTGCTGGGCTGCAGAACGCGTTCTTGCGGACTTTAAGTGGTTTGACTATCGGTTTCTCTCGCCGGTTCAGGCCACGGAATTGTTTGTCGAAGAGTATATCCAGTTATATCGCCATAAGTGGGCACAGAACTTTGACGCTGTTGCGGCGGGCAAGAAGCGCGCCACTGCTGCTGGTGGGCTCTTTCATAGCCGCAAGGAGTTTAGCGAGTTCTGGAACGCTCGTGCGCACGCTGACTTACTGGGCGTTCCTTATAAGCTCTACATCTCGACCGCGATGGAGACCGCGCTTCGTCGGGCTAAGCAGCAGCGCCTGTTGAGGGCCGGGCAGATGCGTCGGGTGGACTGCGTAGTGGCTATTGAAAAGCGGATGGAGGAGGAACTTACCGGCGCCTACTGGTTCTCCGATTTCTCACACTATCGCATGGAAAACGATCACGCTCTGCCGGACCAGATCGCCCATCAGGAACATATTGCTCGTGCGGCTCGGAAGCGGACTAACGGGTCCATCGCGATCGGTATGGCCATCGACAATGCACGGGTCCTGTCGGTCGATAAGGCCGCCGCTTTTTACGGAGCGGAGGTCGTCGCGACCGCTCGTGAGAGGTCTGCCGGCTTGGGAACTGCGGCGGCGATCAATGTCCTCCCAAGCGAGCAGCTCATCCCGTCGTGTTTCGGTTTACCGGCTCCTCTGGATGCCGCGGCAGAGCGGTGCAATCGGTGCCCACTCGTTGCGCAGTGTCAGCCAGTCACCGAACGTCTCCTCGAGGATGTAGTCGCCCAGTATGGCTCGACGAACCCTGTGCTTGATCACCGCAGGCGGTCCGGAAAGGATCGCGCACGTCGCTTCCGCGAGAAGACGCGCTTGGCAGCGGCGTCTGCTAATCCGGACGCAATTACCCAGGTCAAGGCTGCATAAGCGACCGGGGGATCGCAGCTTCTGTGAGGCTCGGAAGCCCTTCGGCCTCATCCGGAGGGTTTCCGTCTCACACCGTAACGCGCTCTATAATTTAGGCCTCTCAAAAATGAAGCCAAAACAATGGAAAACGTTACGGGACGCCCGGATCTCGCTTGGGTTCCACTCAATTAGAGGACCGGTCGATGATGATTATCCTGTCGTTTTAATTTGGTCTGCGGCTGCCTAGGACAGACTCCGGCTTCTTGTGAGCCCGTCAGGCACTCCCTACACGCTGCTCCGGTCTTTCTAGGACTTCCATGCTGTGGCGTAAGAGCGACCTCGTCTCATCCAAGACGCGCTGCGAGATCGGCAGCCCTCAGGTGCGTGTAGCGCTGGAGCATGCGCAATTCCCGGTGCCCCGAGATCGACGCGACCTCGACGACGTTGAACCCCTTCTCGAATAGACGGGACACCGCCTCGTGTCGGAGATCATGCAGGTGTAGATCAGATAGCCCCACACGTCGCGTCAGGCGCTCCCAGGCGAGCCTGACAGTGTTCGGGGCAGCTGTGAACACCGTAGCGCCCTCGCCCGTCCTGAGCTTCCTGAGCGTATCTACCGCGCGGGTAGAGAGTGGCACGTCCCGGCTCGTTCCGTTCTTCGTCATCGGAAGGTGCGCAACACGCCGATCGAGATCGACATGCTCCCAGCGGAGGGCCAGCAGCTCGCCGCGGCGCATGCCGGTCTCAATAGCCAGCACGATCAGTGG
This sequence comes from Methylobacterium sp. WL12, assembly GCF_008039475.1. NCBI lineage: Bacteria > Pseudomonadati > Pseudomonadota > Alphaproteobacteria > Hyphomicrobiales > Methylobacteriaceae > Methylobacterium > Methylobacterium sp. WL12. The sequence continues at coordinate 2,323 of NZ_VRUW01000082.1, forward strand.
GCGAAGGTAGGGAGTGCGCCCTCTGTCTGCGGCGATGAGCAGAAGCTCCTCTTCGTTTCCTTCGAGGCGACGGGTGCGCCCCTTCGGCGGTGACGGGCGCCGCACGAGTTTGCATGGGTTCTGTGCGATGTGGATGTTCCACTCGCGGCGAGCGGTGTCGATCGCATGCGAAATCGTGTTCAGCTCCCGGATCACGGTCGCGGCTGCCACCATTTTGAGGCGCTCGTCGCGGTAGGCAGCGAGATCTGCCGTCGAGAGCATGGTCATCGTCCGAAAGCAGATCGGGCGACGGAGGATTGCGTTGATCCGAGCAATTTCCGTGATGGCGCTGCGCTTTGTGGGCGAGACCTCGTCCCGGTAGCGCGTCAGGAGCTCAGCGAGAGTCATGCTCTCAGCTGGTCGCATGTCGGGGAGCGCACCATTACGGTCGAGCTCAGCTTCCAAGCTGCGAGCCCAACGCTCTGCGTCGCTCTTTGCGTCGAAGGACTTCGAGCGCGGCTGCATCCCCTTGCGGCGGACAGCGGCTTGCCAGCGCCCTCGAAGTTTCCTGATCGTCGCCATCGCAGCTACGCCTTTCGTGTGAGCGCTGCATTCAAGGACGCCGTGTCAGGGCTATCAAGGACTTTCCCTGACAACCATCATGTCGATCGACGTCTTCAGACGAAGCAAAACGACAAGGGTGTCCGCGCGGAGCTGGACGAAGTAAGTAGCACTAGCAAATTTACGGCGTGATTTTCCCATACAACAAGCAATCTCATCTTTCATGATCCGACACGCATATCAGGCGCGCAGATGTATGATGGATCTCTCATCCGTCACCTGACGTTGATCGCACAGTGCGATCCTCTGTGTGCGACGTCTCTCTGACGCTTTCGCTCGCTCGTCGCTCTCTATGACGCTCTCATGCGATCTCTATGATCTGATCGCCATAGGCTCTGTATCGCTTCAGGTCTCTCGGGGATCTTTTCGATCAGCCGGGGCGATGTCTCCTTGAGGGGACATATTTCGCAAATTCGTTCGCATTGGCTTGTTCGAGGGGACATTGAGGGGACATCTGGGTGACATCCAGGGGACAAGTTCGCTCCGAATGTCTCCCTGCCGGATTGTTCGCATTGAGGTTTCGGGTGACATCCAGGGGACATCTGGGGGACACGAGGGGACATCCGTGGCCGGTGTTCTCCTAGTGCACTGACGCACTCGAAAGGTGCACGTCAGGTCTAAAATTTCTTCGCTCTGGCAGCGTGTTAGCGATGATCGGTTTGGTTCGTTAGTCGGTGTCAGTGCACTAGGTCTGATCCAGGCCTAGTCTAGGCCTGATCCGCATTCTGGCCTGGCCTCACTCCAGCCAGTAGAAGTCCGTGTGGACCGTCACGTCCGCATAGTAGCTGACCCGCTCCGCGTAGTAGCACTTCACCTCTCACGGCTTGTTGGCGATCGACATCCCCTTGAACCGAACGCAAGCGGATCGTTCCGCTCAACGGGGTCAGCAACCTGACTGTGATCACCTCGCGCGTTCGGTCACGTCGGCGTGTCGATGTCATCCCATGCAGCGTTGGGGGCATTCTGGAAGCCCGTGAGCCAGTTGAGGGCGACGTGTCGTTCGGCGACGACGTCCCCGTCGACCCCCTCGAGCGGCAGCTCCTTCTCTCGCGCCTGGCGGACGACCCAGTGTTCCCGCCACGTGCGGTCCAGGGCGTCAAGGATCTCGCCAGCCGACCGCAGATCGGGAGTCGAGGCGATCCCGCCGGCCACGGCCAGGGGCGCAAGCGACCGCCATAGGGCGTTGACGTTGATCTGGGTGTCGCTCTCCTCGATCCGACCTCCCTTCAGGCCGAGAGACCAAGCCAGGGCATTCGCGGCCTCGTAGCGCCACGTCAGGGCGTTCGCCTCCTCGAACGTGCAGCCATCCGCAATCCTCTCGCACTCCCGCGGTGACAGCGCCTCGTAGCCGATTGGATTAAGGTCGGGCCGTCCGCCTGGGATCGGGTCGGTGCCCGAGGCGTGCGCTTCCGCCCAGGCGGCGAGGTGAAAAAGAGCCAGCGCTCGTCGAAGGACCTCCGCTGGCGGCCGTAGCACGAGTTCCGCCTCGCCGATCGACGGCGGCATGCCAGCGAGCGGGCGGGGGTTCAGGCTCTTCAGACGTTCAAGCGAACGGGCGCGACGTGCTAAGGCGTCCGCGGGATGTGGGAGGACCGCCGAAGGGTCGGACTCGCCCGCGGACGACATGAGGGTCGCCATGTCGGGCGACCGAACTGAACCATCGGGCAGGAACAGGACGGCGTTGGCGTCCAGGGCCCAGGCCTCCAGCCGAGGCAGTTCGATAGACGAGACCTCGAAGCTGGCGTGGTTGCGGACCCGCTGAAGGTGGCGCCAGAGATGGTAACGGACGGCGGTCATCTGGCCGTCGCCCCGCCCCATAACGTAACCGACGAAGCCGTCCAGGTGCGTCGGAAGCTCCGGATCAGTCAGGTCGCGCCGCCCCAGCATCGTATGCGGAAACGGAAGCGGCGGCAGCTCGCGCAGCGTGGCGTAGGCGTTGACCAGCAGAATTTCACTCGGCGCGGCCGCGGGCGCGCCACGTCCGAACAGCCGTTTCAGCAAGCCCATGTCCGGTCCTTCGCGGTAATCGACGCCCATGCGGCATGGCGGGCGGACCGTTCCCGGCGCAACTGTAAGGCGGGATCAATCGGATCGCGATCCCCGCTGGCGATCCGTCGCCCGCCACCAGAGATTCACGAGCTGGGTTCCTTCCCAACTCCTGGAACAAGGTGCTGCCGTCCCAACTGCCTGGAACACACGATCTGGTGGCAAATCCTCCTGCTCGGCTTCGTCGGGACCGAGCGCGAGCTCGTAGAGAGTGCACCCGTCGTGGATCCTCTGGAGCAGCTGCATGCATGGCTCGACTACGCCCTCGAACTTGGCGCAACAGGGCTGGCGCTCGAAGCCGTCTTCGCCGCATCGACCCATGGCTACGACACGATCGATCACTTCCGAGTCGATCCGCGGCTCTGCGACGATGCGGATTTCGTCGCCCTGATCCAGGCGGCTCATGAGCGGGGTCTGCGCGTGCTCCTCGACGACGTCTTCAACCATGTTGGACGCGACCATCCCGTCTTCGTCGAGGTCCTGGAGCAGGGGTCGCAGGCCCCACTCGCTGGATGGTTTAAGCTGTCCTGGCCCGACGGCGCCCGCCCGGATGCAGAGCCGGAAGATGCCTGCTTCGAGGGACACCGGCAGCTCGTGACACTCAATCACGAAGAGTCTGCCGTGGCCGACTACATTTTCTTCGTCATGCCGAAGCTGATTCAACCGCTCCTCAGGGAAGCCCTGGATCACAGGGCGGCTGAGCGCAGCAGTTTTGTGGGAACAGATTCTAGCGGGAAACCCGACTGTCGATTCTAAGAACCCGACCGGCGTGGCACTGATTGACAAAGGCCCTCCCGCTCCAATCGAATGACGTCACCCTCAGCATTAAAGAAGGCACCGCAGACGATCTTATGGAGCGCTACAGCGAGAAAGACATCCTCACCGAAGTTGGACGGAAAGCCTTCGAGGCTGCTCGGCAGTATGTGCGTGACGGTCGGGTTGTCGCCTTCGACCAGGATGATGGGGTCGTGTTCGGGCAGGTTCTCGGCACTGCCCGTCGGCCCTACGAGCAGACGATCGAAGTTGAGGGGATTCGCGGTGGTGTAGGCATCGCTGGAGAATGCAGCTGTCCCGTCGGCTTCAACTGCAAGCATGTTGCGGCTGTGCTCCTCTTTGGGCTCCAGTCGGCAAACCGGCACACTCGTCCGTCGGCGGAGGACCGCCTTGCCCGGCTCCTCTATCCGCCCGCACAGCGTTCCGTGGCATCGTCTGCCCATGACGTGGACACCGTGCCGGGCTTGGCTGCGTGGCTCGAGGATCTCGACCGGGCTCAAGCCATGGCCGAGGAAAGCTATCCGAGCAACATCGCGCAACGTCTCGTCTATGTTCTTAGCCCGATTCCGCTCGGCGAAGGTGTTCCACGGCTCGGCGTCCAACCCATCTCTGCGCGCCTGCTCAAGGACGGACGTTTCTCGGCGAACAACCGCCCCTATGAGGCCAGCGCCGCCCTTTCTGGGACCCCCGCCAAGTTTTTAAGGCCCTCGGATCTCAAGATCCTTCGCGCGGTGGCGCTACTCAGACGCGATTACGGGGGTGGGGCTTCCATCAGCCTCGCGAGTGACGGCGGTGCCGCAATCCTCACCGAAGTTATTGCCACCGGGCGAGCACGCTGGCTCGGCCTAGACGGGCCAGTCCTTTCAGTGGGCCCACCGCAATCTGGCCGGATCGTCTGGCAAACGGCAGGCGAGGCTGGGCTGGTGCCGGGGCTCGAACTTGACGGCCAAGGCGTCCCTCTCAGCGCTACACCGCCGGTCTATGTCGACCCCGAGCAGGGTCTCATCGGAGTCATCGATACGAGCTATCCGCCGCGTATCGCAGCAACACTGCTGGCTGCTCCGAAAGTGCCCGGCGCAGCAGTGAAAGCGTTCAATGCCGCTTTGACAAAGCGTGCACCTGGTCTAGCCGCTTTGGCGGTTCCGGAGCGAAAGCGGGAACGTTTGGCAGGCGTCACACCGATCCCGGTCTTGAGCTTGTTTGCCGCTGATCTACCACCCGAGTCAGCCTTGCAATACGGCTACTACGGCTACGACACGCCGCCTGCTCCAGAGCGAGTCGGACTAGGCCGCCTCTCCTTCCGATACGGATCCGTCAACATTCTTCTCGGCGATGCCGCGCCCGTGGTGACGCGGCTGACGGACGGATGCTTGATCGAGGTTCATCGTGATGCGGAGGCGGAGCGCCGTGCAATCTCGAGCCTGCTGGCCAACGATTTCGTCCCGTTGTCCGAGCGTCGCGCTCGGGTTCCGGCCACGCATGCGCATGACTTCGTGCCCGAAGGAGACGAGCTCGCTTGGCTCGACGCTCAGTTCCACATCCTGCCCCAGCTTCGGGCGGATGGTTGGGAGATCGAAGTCTCCGACAACTTCCCGGGGCGGCTGCTACGTGTCGGCGACAGCTTCGAGGCGGAGGTCCACGAGGGGTCGGGCATCGATTGGCTCGAACTCCACCTCGGCGTGATCGTCGATGGCGAGCGGATCGACTTGATTGATCCAATCGTCACCATGATCGCCGCACCAGGCTTCGATCTTGATTTGTTGGAAACCGCGGCGGAAGACGACGAGGCTTCCTATTTGCCGTTAAACGATGGGCGCGTTCTCGCCTTTTCGGCGGCGCGGCTTAAAACGATTGTGGCCGCGATGCGCGATCTTGCCTTTGGCAATGGGTCGAGAGAGGGCCGTCTACGCCTCAGCCGTGCCGATGCAGCTGGTCTCGCAGCTTTCGAGGCGGCAATGCCCGATACGATCTGGCGCGGCGGCGAGCGCGTGCGCGAGATGGGGAGACGACTTGGAGCAGCTGGCGGGATACCGTCAGCCGTCCTTCCGCCGAATTTTCGCGCCACGCTGCGACCATACCAGCACGAGGGCGTATCGTGGCTCGCCTTTCTGCGCGACGTCGGTTTCGGTGGCGTGCTCGCGGATGACATGGGTCTCGGCAAAACGGTGCAGGCTCTTGCTCTGCTAGCCATCGACAAGGCGCAGGGTCGGCTCGACGGTCCAGCCCTTGTGGTCGCCCCGACTAGCCTGATGGCGAATTGGCGCCGAGAGGCAGAGCGCTTCGCGCCTGATCTGCGCGTTCTCACACTCCACGGCCATGATCGCGCGGATCGGTTCGGCGCGATCCCCGACAGTGATCTCGTGCTGACGACCTATCCGTTGATCGCCCGCGACCACGCCGTGCTGGCAGCACGAACTTGGCCGCTGCTGCTTCTCGACGAAGCGCAGACGATCAAGAACCCTGATGCTGCGACGACGAAGCTGCTGCTTGGGATCGAGGCGCACCACCGTATCTGTCTGACTGGAACTCCGCTGGAGAACAATCTCAACGAGTTGTGGTCACTCTTCGCTTTCGCCTGTCCCGGCCTGCTCGGTGACCGCAAGAGCTTCGCGAAGCTCTGGCGTGGACCAATTGAGAAGCAGGGCGACCGTGAGCGCAGCCGACTGTTGGCCCGTCGCGTAAAGCCGTTCCTGTTGCGCCGGACCAAGACGGAGGTCGCCCGCGAGTTGCCGCCGAAAACCGAGATCGTCGAGCGCATCGATCTCCAGGGTTCGCAGCGCGACGTCTACGAGGGGATCCGCCTCTCGATGCACGCCCGCGTAAGCGCAGCGATTGCAGAGCGGGGTTTTGCCCGCAGCCGGATCATCATCCTCGACGCTCTGCTGAAGCTGCGCCAAGCCTGCTGCGACCCGCGACTTCTGAAGCAATCGACGGGCAGCGAGGACAAGGCCCACCCGACGCGCCGGACAATGGCCCGCAAGCCGACGATCCGTTCGAGCGATGCCGGCTCGGCCAAGCTCGATCGGCTGGAAGAAATGGTGGTCGAGCTGCTCGCGGAAGGGCGCCGCATCCTCGTCTTCTCGCAATTCACCTCGATGCTGCGCCTAATTCAGGAGCGGCTCACGACGCGAGCCATCGCCTATGCGCTCTTGACTGGGGCCACTCGTGACCGAGAGGGAGCGATCCGGCAGTTCGAGGATGGGGATGCCAGCGTTTTCCTGGTCAGCTTGAAGGCCGGAGGGACGGGGCTGAACCTGATCGCCGCCGACACAGTGATTCTCTACGATCCCTGGTGGAACCCCGCAGTGGAGGATCAGGCCGTCGATCGAGCCTACCGGATCGGTCAGACCAAGCCTGTGTTCGTGCACAAGCTCGTGGCTAGCGGGACGATCGAGGAGAAGATGGAGATCCTAAAAGAGCGCAAAAGCGCGTTGGCTCAATCGCTTTTTGATCCTGATGGCTCACCAACTCTCGCGATGACGCAGGCCGATCTCGAACTGTTACTGTCGGCTGATTATTAAATAGAGCAATGCAATGCAGATGAGACAATCAGGCGGAATTTCTGCGTTCGCCAAGGGTCTGAACTAAAAATTCGCGGGCACAAAAGGCACCCCCTACGCGGAGGCGAAATTTCTCTAGGACATCGTGTTATTGGATGGGTGAAAGATTTCTGCTGGCGTCAAGGAATTTTTGAAGGCGGGTCACAACCCGAATTCGAGCTTACAGATGATTGGAGATGTAATTCTGTGCGGAGCCGATCTCGCTAATCTCGCCTACCGCCCGCGCACTATGAAACGTGCCGCTTGGCTTCCGCTCAAATGATGCCAGCCGACCGAGTGCCGTCGCCGAAACGTATATCGAAGGCATCTTCCGCGCCGCGTTGTGGCCCTTTTACGCCGCGACGGGCTTCCCAGCGCTGTGTGTGCGCACGCTCGACTGCTAAGTTGTTGTAGGGATTGGAGGCACTTAGCATGCGGGAGCGCCGGGTCCTCCACCTTCGGAGGGCAACGCTCTATCCAGCTGAGCTACGGGTGCTGACCGTGCGGATTTCCTAGCCGATGCGGTCGCCGCGCGCAACGGGGCAGTGTCGCGGGCGGTCGTGTATAGATCGATGGCGGTGCTCAAAGAGATAATGGCGAGTGCTCCTGCGGCGTAGATCACCCGTTCGAAGCATGTCGGGCGATGACTTGGTAGAGGGGTGGAGCCCGCACGCAGGTGCCGGCAATTTGTCAAAAGATGCAACTGCGGCGAGAGTTCGGCCCTCGGTGTTCGCCGCGCCTGCGCCGCGCCGAAGCGCCTCACGGTGGCACTCCGACGGCGTTGGTTTTTCGCTGTGAGGTGAGTGCCTGCGAAGGCCATCGTGTGTGACGAACGCGTCGCCGACTGCTGCGAATGCAGCGGTGTGGTCGAAGATGCACGAGAACTCGCGCCCCTGTGCGGTATGCGAACCTAATCGTCCAGCAAGCCCGTCAGGGGCGGGTGCGTAGGCGGAAAATTAGATCTTCGATGAACCGTGCAGTCGTTAGTAGCGTATGCCGTGACAACCGCCTGGTTCATCTGCGCTGGGCACCGGCGCCGGATCGGCTTCCAAGCGAGTAATGCGTAGTTTGCTCAGAAGGTTGTCGACATTGGGCATGCACCAGCTGTCTTGCCTCGGTTCGCACACCATGATGCCAGCGTAAATAGTCCAGAAGGCGTGAATAAATCCAGCGCTCGTGTTTGGGTCGAAACGAAGGCTTGGCAGTAACGGAAGCAGGATTGAGTCGCTCTGGTCTGAGCCCAGCAATCTCCTTGAGGAACTGCTGCAGCAGCCCCACTGCCTGCTCAAGCCGCCGCTCGTGTGAGATCGTGCGCGTAAGCTTCACACCGCCCGAGCGGCTTCCGCAGCGCAGGCCGTCGCAATGCGCCCTTGGGATGGGGTGGTGTCAGCAGCTTCGTCGTCGGTGCCGAGCTGCAAAAGGCCGGAATCGGAGGCCGCGAACTCGTGACCCGTGCCGCCACTGTTGATGTCGGCCATCAACATCGCGGTCGTCACCCGGTCGAACGATTGTGGCGGGTCGACGTGCAAGTTGCCGGGGGGCGGGGGATCCTCGGAGGAGTGCGGCATGGCTTGTTCAAATCGTCTGCGCCGAACCCTCCGGTCACTTTCATGCCGGCTCTTGTTCATCGACGCAGCCCTTCCCGGCGCATATAGTTCTGGGCAGAGCGCATATAGTTCTGGGCAGAGCGCAAGAGATGAGTTCTCGTAACAAGCGGGACTGAAGGACCGAGATACGTTGGTGCGGGCGCTCCCTCCGTCGTCATTTGCGCGACTGGAGTGGAACACCCGTTCCGATGCGGTTTGTTGCGAGACTATGCCGGGTGGCAATCCTAGCCACCGCCGCCGCTGCTCGACCCGCCACCCGCGCTGCCGTTTGGCACGGCCCGCTCGGGTAGCCGTGCGTTACCCCCAGCCGCCGAGTCCATTGTGGTGGCCTCGGCTTTCGTTGCGCCGCGGCTGATCACCAGGTCGCGATCGTTGCCCGTTGTGTTGGGTTGCACGGCGATCATCGTTCCGGTGGTCCGCGGCGTAGCGGGGACGTTATCGGCCGGCGTGAGCTCCTATGTGAGAGCCCCGGTGGAAATGCCGATCGGGAGCAGAGCCAACACTAATCTTTTCAAGGACTGCGTCTCTATATCCATAGATATGAGTGTAGAAGGCATTCAATTTATAAAAATACTTCCAACGGAATAGCGATGTCTCTCTAGAGTCGCGCTCACCACCTGTCGTTTCGGTTCGATAGCAGACCGAAGGCGGGCTTAACCTTAAATCGCCCCTGGGAGATCGCGAGGACGGTCATCTTCGTCAGTCGTAGCATCCGTGGTCAGCCGATTGCTGGCATGGTCGTGATACTGCTCGCTCCGGACGTTCTTGCTGTCCAGACCGCGCGCATCGCTGTGGCGGGACTTGTCGCGGTTACTGAGAACCATGTTCTCTGGCAGGACGCCCTCCGGAAGGTCGGTCATCGCGCCGGTGCCGGTGTTCTTGCCTTGCGCGCCGGGGCCCATGGTATGCTTGTTCGCCTTCGCCATGCATCGTCACCCTTGTCAGTCGAAAAGGTTCCAACATCCGTGGTTTTGCTCGACGGCCCCTGCCCGTCAGTGCGAGCGGGCCGCGCCCTTGCCTGGGGCATCGTGAGCGTGATGCTGGTCTGGTTCGCCGCCGCCGCCGGAGACATGGGACTTGGAGTCGTTCGTCGGGCTGCCCGGATTTGGGCCGTGCCGGTCTTCGGTCTCGGGCTTGCTGGCATCCTGGTGGCTGCTGCCGGGGCCGCCGTGATGGCGGTCAGCCGCGGGCGTCTTCTTCGAGGTGCTCATCATCGATCCTGCTGGTAGCCCTGATTGGTCGTGTTCACCTTCGCGTTTCCGGCTTGCCCGACCTTGTCAGGGTTCTGCGACTGGGCCGCTCCCTTGGGCGCGGTGGAGAGCGGGACCTTGGGGGCGCTGCCAGGTCCCTTGTCGGATCGGTTGGCAGGCGGAACGGGTGGGGGCTTGGTGGTCATATCCTGATCCTCGTTCGTTAGGCAGTTCCGATTGAATAATCGTCCTGTAAGCCTGTAGTTTCAGATGCCGAAGCCGTGTTGTTTTTAGATATTTTGCGTCTATATTTTATATCTGCGAGCCATATTTGTGAATGGAATTTTGAATTATCATATTCGCACAAATATTGTCGTCATCCTGCGCGTTCATTTCGTCAGGCGGGCTGGCGTTGGTTCTGTTTGGGTTTCGACGCTGGCGCGGGTTCCAGCTTGAGGGTTTCAGTCAGCGTCTCGCCCGCGATAGAAGCCCCGAGGTAATGCGCGCGCCGTGCCCCAGCATAGAGGTGCTGATGAGTTGCGGCGAAGCGCATAGTCTCGATCCGCCGCCTCGGATCCCAGTCGAGGCTACGCTGCAGGTCCACCAAAGGACGATGTCGCAGGCTTCGCGCTCACCGAAATTTCGGACGCAATCCTGGCCCTTCCGATCCGCGGAGGCATCGATTTCGCAAATACTTCGGCGTTCGCTCGAAGGGGCAAACGTCGTGGGGCTGGTCCATGAGCAAGCTCCTGTCCGAGATTGATCAAAGAATCGGCTTGCCGCCCGTCACCGCCACCGTTGCGCCGGAAACGTAGCTCGCCTCGGCGCTGGCCAGCATCACGTAGACGGGGGCGAGTTCGCAGGGCTGCCCGGGGCGCTTCATCGGCACCTGGCTGCCGAAGCTCCGCACCTTCTCCATCGGCATCGTCGAGGGGATCAGCGGTGTCCAGATCGGACCGGGCGCGACGCAGTTCACGCGGATGTCGCGCTCGGCCAGCAGCTGTGCGAGGCCACCGGTGAAGTTCTGGATCGCGCCCTTGGTGGTGGCGTAGGCGAGCAGTTGCGGGCTCGGCGTGTCGGCGTTCACCGAGGTGGTGTTGATGATCGCGCTGCCGGGCTTCATGTGCGGCAGCGCAGCCTTCACCAGGTAGAACATCGCGTGGATGTTGGTGGCGAAGGTCACCTCCCACTCCTCGTCGCTGATCTCTTCGGCGTTCGCGAAGGTCTTCTGGTGGGCGGCGTTGTTGACGAGGACGTCCACCCGCCCGAATTCGGTCACGGCGCGCTCGACGATCGCCCGGCAATGCGTGGCATCCTTGATATCGCCCGGCATCGAGATCGCCCTGCGGCCAGCCGATTCGACCAACCGACAGGTCTCGGCGGCATCCTCGTGCTCGTCGTAGTAGCTGACGAGCACGTCGGCGCCTTCGCGAGCGAAGGCCAGCGCCACCGCCCGACCGATGCCGCTGTCGCCGCCGGTGATGATCGTCTTGCGTCCGGCGAGCCGCCCGCAGCCCTTATAGTGCGCCTCACCGTAATCGGGCGGCGGATCCATGTCCGCGTCGCGCGCGGGTGGGGTAAGTCGGCGCTGATGCTCGAAGGGCGGCTTCGGAAAGTCCTTCATGTCTGAGAGTTCTGTCACGGCGAAGCATCCTTGCTCGACGACGAAGACGTGATCCAGCATGCAGTTGCGTCGAACCGACTACACGTCACCGGCTGAGATCTCAGCGCAATCATTAACAAATATTAAGTCGGTAGTTTTTCAGTCCATACTCCGACAAAGCAGCGTAGCGGCGTGTCCTCATGACGATACCCGTTTCAAACGGACAACCGGACTGACAAGACATTGTTTCAGATCGATTGCAGGATGGCCGAGCTTGCTGATGTGGTGCGGGGTTCCTGGCCAGCGTAGCGGGAGAGGATGGAAAGGCCGTGGGTTGAGGCCGTAATCTAAAACTGTCCCGATCCTGATCGGATCGAAGCAGAGAAGCTGTCCGAACGAGCTCGGCCGTCGAGCGCATCGGGAAACCTTCCGGCATCTGACGATCGGAGAGGGTCAACTCAGGCCGTCGTCGTTCGTAACCGTGGCGCTGAATGGGGCGGTGAGCACGTGGTTGCCGGCCTCATCGGCAACCTCGAAGCCGCAATCCATCCCATCGCGGATCAACGTTCGTCCACCGTACGTCGGCTGCGCAGCAAGAGCGCGACGGCAAGGCAGGCCAGCCCCCCGGCGCCAGCAAGGATCATCGACGGCCGGACACCCGTCCGCGCAGAGGCTCGCGAAAGGGCGACTTCCATGCCACCGGTCATGTTCACGGCGAGTGGAACGACCTTCGTATCCAGGAAAAACTTCGGCGCCGACGGCCGGGAAGGCTTTTCCAAGGTGTAATCGCGCCCGATGACCATACTAACCTCTGTTAAGAACAGGAAAATCTCGCGAACAATTCTGAAGGTGCATGAGTTGTGGCGGAAACGCTGCCGAACGGCAGGTGTTTCCTCGATTGTCCAACTCCGGAGTGCATCCGTTGGAAAAGCCGACCTTCAAGCCATACCGCCTGCCCTCCGGCGGTTGGGGATCGGCCCTCTCGGTGGGCAACATCCTCAGGCGCGAGGGCGTGCTGGCGAGCGTCCCGGTGGCCCTGACGCGCCACAATAAGGTGGACGGATACCAGTGCACCAGCTGCGCATGGGTGAAGCCGGCCAGCCCGTTGCCGTTCGAGTTCTGCGAGAACGGCGTCAAGGCGGTGGCCTGGGAACTCACCGCGCATAGCTGCACGCCGAAGTTCTTCGCCGAGCACACCGTCACCGAGCTGTTGGGCTGGGACGACTACCACCTCGAACAACCTGGCCGCCTGACCCACCCCCTCCGCTACGACGCCGCCAGCGACAAGTACGTGCCCGTGTCCTGGGGGCATGCGCTCGACGAGATCGCCCGCGAGTTGCGCGCGGTCGAGGATCGCCGGAAAGGCACGGTGTTCTACAGCTCCGGGCGGCTGTCGAACGAGGGAAGCTACCTCTACCAGCTCTTCGCCCGGCTCTACGGGAACAACAACCTGCCCGACTCGTCCAACATGTGCCACGAGACGACCTCGGTGGCCCTGCCGGCGAGCATCGGCCAAGCCGTAGGAACGGTCGACCTCGGCGATTTCGGCCGTGCCGACTGCATCCTGTTCTTCGGTCAGAACCCGGGCAGCAACGCGCCCCGGATGCTCCACCCGCTGCAGGAGGCAAGCCGGCGCGGCGTCCCGATCATTACCTACAACCCGCTGCGCGAGCGCGGATTGGAGCGCTTCCTGAACCCGCAATCGCCGACCGAGATGCTGACCGGCAAGGACACCCGGATCAGCTCGCAGTACCATCAGGTGAAGGCTGGCGGCGATCTCGCGGCGCTCGCGGGCATCTGCAAGTCCGTGTTGGAGGCCCACGACGCATCGCGGGCTGCCGGCGGCCCGGCCGTGCTGGACGAAGCCTTCATCGCCGAGCATACGCATGGCTTCTCGACCTTCGCCGACTGGCTGCGCGCGCAGGAATGGGACGAGTTGGAGCGCCGCTCGGGGCTGCGCCGGGCCGACATGGAGGCGACCGCGACGGTCTATTGCCGGTCACGCGCCGTGATCGGCGTCTACGGCATGGGGCTGACACAGCACAGGGCCGGGGTCGAGACCGTGCAGATGCTGGTCAACCTCCTGTTGCTACGCGGTAATCTCGGCCGCGCAGGAGCCGGGATCTGCCCGATCCGGGGGCATTCCAATGTCCAGGGCCAGCGCACGGTCGGGATCACCGAGAAGCCGGAGCTCTTCGACCTCGATCGTTTGGGCGCGCAGTTCGGCTTCGAACCGCCGCGCGAGGCCGGCTACAACACGGTCGAGGCCTGCGAGGCGATCCTCAAGGACGAGGTGCAGGCCTTCTTCATGCTGGGTGGCAACTTCGTGCGGGCGATCCCCGACCACGGCCAGATGGAGCCGGCCTGGCGCCGGCTCCGGCTGACCGTCAACGTGATCACCAAGCTGAATCGCTCGGCACTGTTGCCCGGCGAGATCAGCTACATCCTTCCCGTGATCGGCCGGCTGGAGATCGACGAGACCAAGGCCGGGCAGCAGGTGCTCTCGATGGAGGACACCTCGGCCTGCGTCCATGGGAACCGGGGCTTGCGCCGGCCGGCCTCGCCGCACCTCATCAGCGAGATCCGACTGATCTGCGAGCTTGCCCAGCGGGTGCTCGAGCCCAACCCACGGGTCCGGTGGGCCGACTACCAGGACGACTACGCCGAGATCCGGAAGGAGATCAGCGAGACGTTGCCGGAGTCGTTCTGGGACTACGAGCGGCGGATGTGGGAGCCGGGTGGATTCCAGCGGCACCTGCCGGCCAACAAGCGCGAATGGCGCACGGACACGGGCCGGGCGAACATCGTGACCCCGACGGGCCTCGACGAGGACGCCGACATGCCGGATGTGGGTCACGGCGTCCTGCGTTTGATGACGCTGCGATCGAACGACCAGTTCAACACCACCGTCTACGGCTACGACGACCGCTTCCGGGGCATCAACAACACACGCAAGGTGGTGTTGATGAACCGCTCCGACATCGACAGGCTCGGGCTCAAGATCGCGCAAGCGGTGACCCTCAAGACGGTCGCCGACGACGGCGTCGATCGCCGGCTACCCGGCATGCTCGTGGTCGCCTACGATATCCCGATCGGCTGCATCGGCGGCTACTATCCGGAGTGCAACGTGCTGATGCCGATCTGGCACTACGCCATCGGCAGCAAGACCCCAGCGGCGAAGACCATCCCGGTCACCGTGCAAGCCGACGACCCACGTGTGCTCGAGCCGCAGCTCGAATACGCCACGGGGTGAGGGCGGCACCTCCCCGCACCACTGCGGGGGCGAAGGGGAAGTAAGGCAGGCGAGATCGCGCAAGTCCGGGATCTCCTACACGAAACCGTGTCGGCACATTCAGGGATCGGCATCGGGGCAGCCACGGTCTGGCCGAGTCGGGCGCATGACCTTGCTTCTCGCGGCGGCCGGTTCAGGATCGATGCGGGCAAGATGGATATAGGCGAGATGGATGCGGTCAGGACCGATCGGCAGCATCAGGAGCGATCGACGCGCAACGCCGCGGCGATCTGGATCGCCCTCGACTTCGCCTATTTGGTCTTCGCCGGTACGGTGAGCGTGAACGAGTGTGTGGCTGCGATCGTTTGCGCCACGCTCGCGACGGCCTGGTGGTGGGGCGTGGGACGGCGGGGCGGCGTGCGGTTCCACTTCGACCGGGCGGCGTTTCGGCCACTCGGGGCGGCGATCCAAGATCTTCCTCGTCAGACTGCCCGTGCGGGTCGCCACCTGGTCGAAGCCCTGCGTGCGGACGGCGCGGGCGGAAGGATCTGCGAGCAGAGCGTAGCGGAGCTGGCCTGGGTGACGCCTCGCGGGCCGGCGGCCCCGGCCGCGCGCGCCGTCGGTCTGCTCGCCGCGTCCCTGGCTCCGGACAGCTTCGTCCTCGTCCTCGACCGCGCGCATGGGACGGTGGCCACGCATGCTCTGGGGGACGGCAAGCCGTGACGATCTGGACGGCCGCCATCCTGGCGCTGCTGCCGCCCTTTGCCCTCGCGGTCGCGCTGGCGGGGAGCGGCACCCCCGGCCGGCGCTTCGCCGCCTACCAACTCGCCGGCAGCGTCACGGTGCTGATCCTGACCCTGCTGGCCTTCGCCACCGACCAAGCCTCGATCACGGATCTCGCCTTGACGCTCGTGCTGCTGAACCTGCCGGGCACGATGCTTTTCGCGGTCGTCCTGGAGCGCTGGATATGAGCGTCGCGATCGGCCTTCTGCTGGGCCTCACTGTCATCGTCACGTGGTTCGCGGCCTTCGCCTTGTAGCGCCTACCCCGGGCCCTCGACCGGCTGCACGTCCTCGCCTTCCTGAACGTCACCACCTCCGTCCTCGTCACGGCAGCGGCCTTCCTGGGCGACGGCGTTTCCGGGCGTTCGGTCAAGATCCTGCTGACGATGGTCGTCTTCCTCGCCTGGGCGGCGGTGCTGTCGCACGTGTCCGGCCGGGCCGTGCTGATGCGCGAGGGCCGGTCGGCATGAGCGTGATCCTGCCCCTGCTGTTCCTGCTCACCGCCTGCTCGGGCACCGCCGTGGTGCTCGTCCGGGATCCCGTCCGGCAGGTCTTCGCCATCGCGGCCAACGGGATCGTCCTGACGATCCTCTTCGCCGCGCTGCAGGCCCCCGATGTCGCCCTGTCGGAGCTGGCGGTCGGCTCGGCGGCGGTGCCGCTCCTCTTCCTCGTGGCCCTCATGGCGGTGCGCAACCAGCCGCCCGAGGAGGAATCGTGAGCCAGCGCCTGCGCGTCGCGCTGCTCGCCCTGGCCGGCGTGATGCTGCTTCCGGGCGCCGCGGCGGTGATCGCCGGATTGCCCCGCTTCGGCGCCACGATCGCCGCCTACGGCGAGCGCATCAACGCGATCGTGCCCGAGGCGCGCCACGTGGCCAACATGGTCAGCGCGATCAACTTCGACCTGCGCGGCCTCGACACCCTCGGCGAGGAGTTCATGCTGCTCGCCGCCATCACCGGAACGGTCGTGCTGCTGCGCGGCCGCCGCGGCGAGGGCAGCACCGAGCGCGCCCTGCGTCGGCCCGAGCGGGCGGTGATCCCGCGCTCCGAAGCCGTGGTGCTCGTCTGCCGGATCGCGGGCCCGCTCACCGCGCTGTTCGGCCTGTACGTGGTGCTGCACGCCACCGTCACCCCGGGCGGGGGCTTCCAGGGCGGCGTGATCCTCGCGTCGGGTACGCTGCTGATCTACCTCGGCGAGGGCTATGCCGGCTGGCGCGACGCGGTGCGCAGCCATTGGCTCGATGGGCTGGAGGGCGGGGGCGCCCTGCTCTTCACCCTGTGCGGGCTGGCGCCGATGCTGGACGGCGGCGCCTTCATGCAGAACGTCCTGCCGTTCGGCACCTTTCGCGACCTGATGTCGGGCGGCCTGATGCTCGTGGAGAACCTCTGCGTCGCCCTGGCGGTGGCGGGAGGCTTCACCCAGCTCTTCCTGGAATTCATGGAGGAGACCCGCGAGGCGGACGAGGCCGACGAGCCGGGGGAGGAATCGGCGTGAACGCGGTCTCGGGCATGCTGCCTTACGCGGTCGCCGCGTGGCTGTTCGGCGCCGGGCTTTACGGCATCGCCACGAGCCGGAACTTCATCCATCTCGTCGGTTGCCTCGGCGTGTGCCAGTCGGCGACCTACGTGCTGATTCTGGGCCTCGGCTACCGCTGGGGAAGCATCGCGCCGATCTTCTACGACCACCCGCCGGGCACGCCCGCCGTCGACCCGGTCATGCAGGCGCTGGTGCTGACCGACATCGTGGTCGGCGCGACCCTGACCGCCCTTCTCCTGGTGCTGACGATCCAGGTCTACAAGCGCAGCGGCAGCCTCGACCCGGAGCAGCTCCGCCCGATGCGCGCCGGGGGCAGCTCCGAACGCACCGAGGGGTCGGACCGCGGCGACGGCGAGCGGACGGCCTCGTGACCCTCGGCTCCGCCGCACTTCTCCCGCTGCCGGTCGCCGTCCCGCTGGTCTTCTGCGCGGCGATGCTGGCAACCGCCCACCTCCTGCCGGGCCGCCTGCCCGACATCCTGGCGACGCTCGCCGCGCTCGCTGTCGCGATCCTGTCCGGCGTGATCGCTGTAGGGGCCGCGGACGGGCCCCTGGTCTACTGGTTCGGCGGCTGGGAGCCGCGCGACGGTCTCCACCTCGGGATCGGCTTCGGGGTGGACGCGGCGAGCGCCTGGGTCGCGGCCTTCATCGGCCTGCTCTACGCGCTCACCTTCGTGTTCGCCTGGGGCTTCTTCGGCCGGACGCACGGACACTTCCATATCCTGATGCTGCTGTTCCTGGCCGCCATGGTCGGGTTCTGCTTCACCCGCGACATGTTCAACCTGTTCGTATGGTTCGAGGTGATGAGCGTCGCCGCCTTCGCGCTCACCGCCTACCATCTGGAGAAGTCCGCCCTCGCGGGCGCGATCGACTTCACCGTGATCAACAGCCTCGCCGGCTTCCTGATGCTCGGCGGCATCGGGTTGATCTACGCCCGGACCGGCACCCTCGACTTCGAGGGCATCGCGGCGGCGGTGGCACGGGGCGGCCGGGACCCGGTGCTGGCGGGCGCGTTCTGCCTCGTCGCGGCGGCACTGATGATCAAGGGCGCGATCGTGCCGTTCCAGTTCTGGCTCGCGGACGCCCACGCGGTGGCGCCGAGCCCGGTCTCGGTGATCTTCTCCGGCGCGATGGTGTCGCTGGGGCTCGTCGGGCTCGCAAAGGTCAGCACCGTCGTCTTCGCCGGCTCCGAGCAGATCCAGCATGCGCTCCCGGCCCTCCTCACGGGACTCGGCAGCGTCACCGCCATCCTCGGCGGCTGGATGGCGCTGCTGCAGCGCCACCTGAAGCGGATGCTCGCTTTCTCGACGATCTCGCATGCCGGAATCTTGCTCGCCACCCGGGCCAGCATCGACGAGATCGCCCTGCGGGGTCTCGGACGCGCGACGCAGTCGGCGCCGACCCGCACCCTCGAGCTGCTGCACAGCGGCCTGATCGGCGACTACGTGGCTTGGCTCGCGATCGGGGTAGCGATCATCGCCGCGTTGCTCACCGTAGGGTGAGAACCTCGCCTCGTCGCATCGGGACCAAATGAAGCGCCAACTCGCACGAGAGATAAGCGCCACGCACCTGGAGACAGCGCACACCGGAGCGCAATCGCACGAGCCGGTGCCGGACCATTCACTCCATCGGTTTCACCTATCCTGACTGTAAGCGCTCGGTGATGGGCCTTGCGGGTCAGGCGGCCTGAGCGAGGTCCGTGAGTGGGGCCCAGTTCCACGGTAGCAGTTCGCCCAGGCGTCGGGCCGGATGGTCGGCGATGCGGGTGAGGACGTCCCGCAGGTAGGCCTCGGTATCGAGGCCGTTCAGCTTGGCCGTCTCGATCAGCGTGTAGAAGGCGGCCGCCCGCTCGGCGCCCCGATCCGAGCCGGCGAACAGGTAGTTCTTGCGCCCGACGGCGACGCCGCGGAGCGCCCGCTCGGCCGGGTTGTTGTCGAGCCCGATCCGGCCGTCGTCGAACACCCGGGTCAGCGCGCGCCAGCGGGTCAGCATGTAGCGGAACGCCTTGGCTAGATCCGAGGGGCCGGAGAGCTGCGGCAGGATCGTCTCGGCCCAGGTTCTCAAGGCATCGGCCAGCGGCCGGGATCGATCCTGCCGCCGTCGCTGTCGCTCATCGGGCGGCTGGCCGGCGATCTCGCGTTCGATGGCGTAGAGGGCGCCGATGCGCTCCAGCGCCTCCCCGGCGATAGCCGAGTCGGATTTGGCGTGAACGTCGAAGAACTTGCGCCGGGTGTGGGCCCAGCAGGCCGCCTCGATCAGGGCACCGCCGGTGCGGCCGCCCTCGTAGAGGCGATTGAAGCCGGCATAGCCGTCGGCGTGCAGCACGCCCCGGAACCCGGCCAGATGCGTCAGCGGCCGCTCGCCCCTGCGGTCGGGGGAGGCCAGGAACACGGCGGCCGGCGGACGTACGCCGCCATGGGGCCGCTCATCGCGCACATAGACCCAGAGCCGCCCGGTCTTCGTCTGGCCCAGGCCCGGTGCCAGCACCGGGACGGGGGTGTCGTCGCCGTAGAGGACATCCGAGTCCGCCAGCACGTCCTGGCGGAGCAGGTCGATCAACGGCGAGAGGGCGGCGGCCGTCGCCCCCACCCAGCCCGACAGGGTCGAGGTGGCCAGATCCACGCCGTCCCGGGCATAGATCTCGGCCTGGCGGTAGAGCGGCAGGTGGTCATCGAACTTGGCCACCGCGATATGGGCGAGAAGCCCGGCTCCGGCCCGCCCGCGGGTGATCGCATGATGCGGGGCAGGCGCCTGAACCATGCCTTCGCAGGCTCGGCACGCGAACGCCTCGCGCACGTGCCGGACCACCTTGAAGCGGCCGGGCACGTAATCGAGGGTCTCCGTCACGTCCTCGCCGACCCGACGCAGGGTTCCACCGCAGGACGGGCAGGCGCAGGGACCGGGATGGATCACGCTCTCGCGCGCCA
>NZ_VRUW01000083.1:0-20475 GCF_008039475.1 Methylobacterium sp. WL12
GGTTTCCGGCCTGGAAGCTTCTCCCTCAGCCATCGGCCGACCACCGCCCAGAGGCTTGGGGCCTTGCACGCACCTCCAGGCGCGGTCGTCGGGACGCCGCACAGGAAGAGCACGTTCGCCACGCAGCGGGCCGTGTAGGCCCCCCGACTGAAGCCCACGAGGTAGATGCGGTCGCCCGGCTCGTAGTGGTCGATGATGAAGGCGTAGCAGTCGGCGATGTTCTTGGTGATGCCGAGCCCCGTCACCGAGGACAGGAGCTTTTGGAGTTTCCGGTAGGCGGCCACGAAGCCGGTGGCGGAGCCGTCGGTCCCGAGGCCGGGGTCGTAGAACGCGACCTGTTCCCTCGGGTCGATGCCGCTGTCCGGGCCGACCCGGCAGACGCGGTAGAGCTTGTAGACGTTACTCAGCCTCTGCTCCTCGCGGAGCCCGCCCTCCTGGCCTGTGCCGTCCGAGAAGACGACGATGTTCTTGGGCATGACGCAACGCGCCTCCTGGCGCCGCTCGGGCGGCGGGCCCGGCGCATCGGCCGGGTCCGCCACGATGGTCTCAGCGCTCCTTGCGGACGCCCTTGAACGGGGTGCCGTCCTTCTTGCCGTCCATGAACCTGCCGGTGTCGGAATCCCGCTTTGTCCAGGTAGCGGTTCTCGGGTTGTGGACCTGGGAGCGGTCGCGGACCGCTCCGTTGCGGTGTCCGTCGCCGGACGGGGGGTTGGTGGCCATGGTCTTCTCCGTCGAATGCACCGGGGCGTCGCCACCGGTCCTGGGATACGTCAGGATGCATCCGCGATCCGGGGTCGTTGGCGCCGGGGCGGCCGAGGGGTCCTGACGCGGAGCCCACGGTCCGAGGAGGGGTGCGGCATAGGGACTGGGCGCCGACGCAACCTCGTGGTTTTCGTTAATATCTTGCAAATTGCCTTGTTGCAAGATAGGTCGGGCAAATGGGGCAAATCATGACACCAGCATCGACGGGCACCCGACTGAAGGCGCTGCGCGAGCGCCGCGGCATGTCCCAGGAGCAGCTTGCCCAGACCTTCGGATTCAGGAACCACCAGACCATCGCCCAGATCGAAGGTGGGCAGAGGAAGCTGTCCGCCGAGGAGCTCGTCACCGCCGTGCAGGCGTTCGAGGTCGACCTCGACTACTTCACGAACCCGTTCCTGATCGTCGGGGAGGCACGGTTCTCCTGGCGACGCCGGGCCGAGCTCGAAGCCACTGACCTCGACGCGTTCGAGGGCAAGGCCGGCGAGTGGATCGGCGCGTATCGCGAGTTGTGCGTGACGACCGGCTGCGGCCTCTCGCCCATCGTGCACCGGCTGAACCTGACCAGGTTCGACAGCTACGAGGCGGCCGAGGCCGCCGGCGAGGGCGTCGCCGCCTTCCTGAAGCTCGGGGCGGTTCCGTCGCGGCGTCTCGCCGAGGCGATGCAGGAGGAGCTCAAAATGCTCGTCCTGATGGTCGACGCACAGTCCGGCATCTCCGGGGCGGCGTGCCTGGTGCGCGACCTGGGCGCCGTCCTCGTCAATCGGAACGAGCCCGTCGGGCGTCGCAACTTCGACCTCGCGCACGAGCTCTTCCACGTGCTGACCTGGGACGCGATGCCCCCCGAGCGACTCGACGACGGGGTCGGTTCCGGCAAGATCCAGAAGCGGATCGAGACGATGGCGGAGAAGTTCGCCTCCGCCCTGCTGATGCCGCGCGAGGTGCTCGCCAACCATCAGCCGGCCGAGATCGACCACGACTGGCTCAACCGTACGGCGACCGCGCTCGGCGTGTCCTCGGTGGCGCTGAAGTGGCGGTTGGTCAGTCTCGGCCTGACGGATGCGGACACCGCCCGCACCTTCGACGACCGGTTCCTGAGCCGCAACGGCGCGCCGGACGGGCATCGGGACGAGGTACCACCGCTCTTCGGCCGCCGGTTCATGACCGTCATGGCCGCCGGCATCGAGAAGGGACAGGTCTCCGTCAGACGCGTGGCGAAGCTGCTCGCCGTGAGCATCGACGAGCTCGGGGAGCTGTTCGACGAACACGGCATCCCGCGCCCGTTCGACATGTGAGGCGCCGATGCCGGTGCATCGCGGTCCCGTGCTGACGGACGCGAACTCGGTGATCGAGGCACATCGCGTCGGCGCCTGGGCCGCGCTCTCGTCCCGGTACCGCATCGTGATGGTCGAGAAATGCGTCGAGGAGACCCAGACCGGGTTCCAGAATCGACGCCCCGAGGAGACCATCGACCGGACATCGCTGGTCGGCTCGCTTTCCGAGTACCATCCCGACGACCGGGTCCGGATCATGGAGCTGCAGCTCGACCCGGGCGGCACCGTCCTCGACGCGGGCGAGATGTCGCTCTGGGCCCATGCGCTTCCCCGCACCGACGACTGGGTGATCTGCGGGGCGGACGCGGCGAGCATGAGGTTCGGGTACGCCCGGGGCAAACGCGCCCGGCTCGTGAACCTCGGGAGCCTGCTCGCCGATATCGGTTACCGTCCCGATCCGCCCTTGCGGGGGAACTACGGGAAGGCGTGGCTGGACGACCTGATCCACCGGATGGTCATGGGCCTGCTCTGAGCCCGTCCGTTTCGTGGGCGCCACTTGAGGGACACGACCCAGAGACGGGTCGGGGTTATGCAAAATCCGACGTCCACGTTCCACGGAACGTGCGGTCCGACCGTCCTGTAGTCTCAGATATCCGACCGGTGCGAACGCGGCCTAGCATCTCGTCATCGCCACCGACCGGAGCACGGCCATGACCGAACGCAACATCCCCGCAGTCGACGCCATACTTCGGGAGGCACTGAGCACCGTGCGGCCGACCCACCTCCTTTCCGAAGCCGTTCGCCGGACGACCAAGGGCGCTCGCTGGAAGGGACGACAGAAGATGACCCGGGAGGATGCTCTGGCCGCCACCCGCGTCGTGACCGACCTGGTACGGCGTCATGGGCTGAGGGCGACCACGGTCCTGCAGCGCGACGGCAGGGCGTCGGGACGCGGCCAGACCTATCGTTTCTTCCTGACCGAGGAGGAGATGGCGACGGGCGCGATCTCCCCCGAGCGTTCCCTGGCGAAGGAGATCTCGGCCCATGTCGACAACGTCCGGGCCGTGGCGGCGGCCGCCCGTGCGGCCGGGCACGAGGTCGACGAGGATTCGATGATGGCCTAACTGGCGGAGGCCGTCGCAGGCTTCCTCGATCAGTTCCGGGACAGGTCCGACGAGGACCCGGACACCGAACTGTCCCGGGACATCCGCAGCATCGCGACATGGCTGGCCAAGCCGAGCCGGCGGTTCGAGTTGGTCCGGTGCCTCTCCGGTGCGAACCGCCTGGACCTCGACTACGACCGCGTGACCGGCGAGATGTCCCACGTCGGGCAGGACGTCAGCCCCTATGCCTACGGCGTCATGCCTTGGGTGGCGCTCAGGACGCGTTCGGTCGCCCGTGGCGACTGCATCGTCTACCGCCGTGACGAGGTGGAACTGGCCGAGGAGACCCGTGACAGGGAAGGCGGCGGCCTCTCATTCTACCCGAACCCCGGGATGCACGAGGTCGGGCGCGGGGGTGCCCTCGTTTGCGGGAAGGTCAGGCTCGGGGTCTGCGTGGACGGGGCCCGGGGGCGCCGCATGATGTTCACGGTCGACCACGTCACGTATGCGAGCACATCGCTCTCGATGGATGCGGCTTCCGGGCTGCCGGGGACGCCGCGGCATCTCGCCTGCCCAGGCATCCCCGAGGTCGGCGACCCGAAGCTGGCTTCGGATGAGGTCCACTACGTCCAGGTCGCATCCGCTCTCGAATACCTTTGCCCGGATTTCGAGGCCTACGTCGCCGAGGCTTTCGGCGAGGGGAGCCGGTACTGTGTCGGGGAGGCCATGTACGCCCGGCGGTTCCTCCCCGTCACACCCGAGACCTGTCGGTTCCTGCTGGATGGTGGCGACCGCGATGCGGTCTTCGCTTGGCGCCATTTCGCCGGCGTGCCCGAGGAAAGCGTCCTGCCGTCGTCCGCGATCAACGACGAGGGCGTCGAGTCCTGGCTCATCCGGGAACGGGACTCCGAACTCCTCTACGACCGAGGGGAGACGGGCTTGGTCGGGCTGCTGGAAGCCGAGGCGATGAAGAGGACGCAGGCCTACGACGACTTTCTGATGAGGTCCGAGACCGGGGCTCGCAGGCGCAAGCTGGAATTCCGGTCCCGGACGCGGGGGTGATCACCCGGCGAATGCGCGGGAGGTCTTCCGGACCCCGTGGGTGGCGGCCTTCACTAGGGCGAGGGGCGAGGGTGTCGTGGTCGCCTGCGGGACCCGGATCACGGGGAACCTTCGATCAGGCTTCGGATGCGGCTCGCGAGGGCCTCCAGGGCGAAGGGTTTCACCAGGATCTCCATGCCGGGGGCGAGGTGGCCGTGGTTGAGCGCGGCGTTCTCGGCGTAGCCGCTGATGAACAGCACCTTGAGGCCGGGCCGCGAGACCTTGGCTGCGTCCGCCATCTGCCGCCCGTTCATCCCGCCGGGCAGGCCGACGTCGGTCACCAGCAGGTCGATGCGCACGTCCGACTGCAGCACCTTGAGGCCGGAGGCGCCGTCCGCCGCCTCGATGGCGGCGTAGCCGAGATCCTCCAGCACCTCCGTGACGAGCATCCGCACCGTGGGCTCGTCGTCGACCACGAGCACTGTCTCTCCAACCTTGGCCCGGGCTGCCGCCGACAGGTCCGGGACCGCCTCGGACGCCTCGGCCTCGCCGCGGTGACGGGGGAGGTACAGGCAGACCATCGTGCCCTTGCCGGGCTCGGAGTAGATCCGCACCTGCCCACCCGACTGCTTGGCGAAGCCGTAGATCATGCTCAGGCCGAGGCCCGTACCCTCGCCCATGGGCTTGGTGGTGAAGAACGGGTCGAACGCCTTGGCAACCACGTCGGGCGCCATGCCGGTGCCGTTGTCCGAGACGCAGAGCGCCACGTATTGCCCGGGCTCCAGGTCGCGCTCGCGGGCGGCAGACCGGTCGAGCCAGCGGTTGCTCGTCTCCACCACGATGCGGCCACCGTCCGGCATGGCGTCCCGGGCGTTGATGCACAGGTTGAGCAGGGCGTTCTCAAGCTGGCTCGGATCGACCAGGGTCGGCCACAGGCCGCCGGCGCCGACCACCTCGACGGACACCGCCGGCCCGACCGTGCGGCGCACGAGCTCCTCCATGCCCTCGATCAGCCGGTTCACGTCGGTCGGCTTGGGCGCCAGAGTCTGGCGCCGCGAGAAGGCGAGCAGGCGGTGCGTCAGGGCCGCCGCCCGCCGGGCCGCGCCCTGGGCAGCCCCGATGTAGCGCTCCAGGTCACCCATCCGACCCTGGAGCATGCGCGTCTGCATCAGCTCCAGCGAGCCGACGATGCCCGCCAGCATGTTGTTGAAGTCGTGCGCCAGCCCGTTCGTGAGCTGGCCTACCGCCTCCATCTTCTGCGATTGGCGCAATGCCTCCTCGGTCCGTGCGAGCGCCTCGGCCGGGGCCTTGGCGGCGGTCACGTCGCGCACGGTGGCGTAGATCAGGCCACCGGTCGGGACCGCGTTCCAGGAGAGCCAGCACCAGCTTCCGTCGCGATGGCGGTAGCGGTTCTCGAACGACATCTGCGCGTCGCCCCGCGCCAGACCACCGCGGCTTCCTCGGTCAGGGCGCGGTCGTCGGGATGGACGAAGTCGAGGAACGGACCCGCCTTCATCTCGGCCTCGGTCCAGCCGAGCGTCGCCGTCCAGGCCGGGTTGAGGCTGACGAAGCGGCCGTCGAAGTTCGCCACGCAGAGCATGTCCGAGGATGCCCGCCAGATCATGTCCCGCTCGGCCCTGACCCGGAACTCGATCCACGCGCGACGGTCGAGCAGCGTCCCCGCTATCGTAAGCCCTCGACAGGAGTTCCAGCACGTCGGTCAACCGACCTCGAAGGCCCGGGGCTCCTGAGTTCACCGGCGTTCCTCCAGCGGAGCAGCTCGGCTTCCCGCAACTCGTGTGACTCGAACCACCGAACCGATGACGAGGTCACCCGGTTTCGTAGTCGGGGCCGTCGACGAGCCCCTCAAACTTAAGACGCGGCGGAAAGCCGTGCGCCGACCCTGAACGGTCGCACATCGAATCCCGAGGAAACCTGATGCAAACCCCCAAGTTCGACGACGGCAACATCATCTGGCGGACGCTCGACTGGCTGCCGCACATCGCGTTCTTCGTCTACAAGGTCGACGAGGAGAACCGCATCGTCGACGTGGTCTTCAAGTTCGCGGCGAACCGGAAGGTGATGCTGCACCGGCACAAGAGCCCTTACGTGACGCTCGTGATGCAGGGCGAGCTCAGGTTCTACCGTGAGGACGGGACCCACAAGGAGACCCGCCCGACGGGCAGCTACGTCTCGGGCGTGGCGAACGGTGACCCGCACATGGAGGGCGGCGGCGACGAGGACGCCATCGTGTTCTTCAGCAACCGCAACATCGAGGACGCGCTCTACGAGTTCCTCGACGACGCCGGCAATCCCGTGCAGGTGCTCGGCATCGCGGACTTCAAGGCGCAGCTGGAAGAGCAGGTCGCGACGGGGACATACGGGAAGGTCACCGCCAGGGCGGCATGACCACCACGGATGCAGCGATGGCGGAAGCATCCCTGCATCCGTCACGGGCCGCCGACCGTCGCGAAGGCGGATCCGGCCCGATCCAGGGCGTCGGAGGCGCGTGGTCATGCTTGTCAGCCAATCGGGGGAGGCGTCGACCGGCGTGGTCTCGGTGGCCTTGGGGTAGCCCAAGGCGATCATCATGCCGTTCATCCCGGGCATCGCCACGTCGGGGAAGACGACGTCGAACCGGTGGAAGATCGAACGACGGGGACCCGCCCGGGACCTGCATCACCGCGAGCGTCCGCCCCTGGGTCGGGCGCACCGACGCGCTTCTTACCGTGCTCGCCCTCGCGAACGTCGCGCTCGCCGTATCGCTTCGGCGCGTCGCGTAGTCCCTGTCCCTTCCTCGCCGACATGCGATGTGGCATCCTCCGTCCGTGACCTTCTGGCTCGCCCTTCGGCGGCTGCTCCCGCTCCTGGCGGTGCTCGGCCTCGCCCTCGCGCCGGTGACCGCCTCCGCGGCCGCCTCGGGCATGCGCGCGCCGACGGCCGTTCAGGGTCACGCCATGGCGATGCCTGACGAGGCCATGGACGACATGGCCGGGATGGCCATGGACGAGATGCCGTGCTGTCCCAAGGAGCGGCCGGACATGCCCGACTGCTCGAAGGGCTGCCCGTTGATGGCGCTCTGCCTGGCGAAGGTCGTCACCGGCCTGCCGGTCGCCGTCGGACTTCCGGGCCGCGTTGCCGGCGTCGAGGGGCCGATTTGGGGCGTCACCGCCTCCTTCGACAGCCTCTCGCAAGGGCCGCCCACCGAGCCTCCCCGAGCCTGAATTCGATGCCGCCGGCGTGAGCGCCGGCCGATCCCGCGCGCCTGAAGGCCCGGGTCCCATCGTTTTCAGGAGATCATCGACCGTGTCCAACACATCGTTTTCGCGCGCCCTGCCGGCTGCGCTGCTCGGCCTCGCCCTCACTGCCGCGGCCCGGGCCGACACCAAGGACTACGAGTTCCAGCTGGTGAAGGACGAGGCCAGGCAGGGCGAGGCCATCCTCGACGTCCGCCTCGTCGACAAGCGCACGTCCAAGCCCGTGCCGAACGCCGTCATCTTCGCCAAGCGCATCGACATGGCGCCCGACAGCATGGAGGAGATGACCTCGAAGATCGAGCAGCTGCCGTCACCGGAGCCGGGCGTCTACCGGTTCAAGGCGAAGCTGACGATGGCCGGCGGCTGGCGCCTCTCGCTCGGGGCCAAGGTGCAGGGCGAGACCGGCACCGTCGAGAACAGGCTGGTGTTCAAGGCCACCAAGTGAACCGGTCGGCTTGGGCAGCCGGGACCCTCGCCGCGCTCGCGGCGGGGGTTTTGGGGTATGGCGCTGGGCACGAGGGCAGCCCCGTGCCGGGGCTCGTCCGGCAGGCGCGGACCGGGTTCGCCCATTGGCTGCCGGGAACTCGGCAGCCGCCTTCGGTACCCGTTCGGGTCCCGGCCAAGGCGACGGGTCCGGTGGTCTACTACCGGGACCCGGACGGGAAGCCGGACTACGCCGCGGAGCCGACACGCACCGCGGACGGTCGAGACTACCGCGCCGTCCGCGCCAGCGAGGACGTGCGCTTCGACGAACCCGACGAGGCGGAGGCGATGCCGGACCCCGGGCACGGCGACATGGCCATGGGTCAGGCCATCACGCCCGCGGGGACCCGCAAGGTACGCTTCTACCGCAACCCGATGGGCCTTCCGGACACCTCGCCGATTCCGAAAAAGGATTCGATGGGGATGGACTACCTCCCCGTCTACGAGGGCGAGGACACCGACGACGGCACCGTGAGGATCTCGCCGGGCAAGCTCCAGCGCACCGGGGTACGGACGGCGGTCGCCGAGCGACGGGTCCTGTCGATGCCGGTGCGCGCGCCGGGCGCCATCGAGGAGGACGAGCGCCGGATCTCGGTCATCGCGATGCGCACGGACGCCTTCATCGAGAAGGTCGAGGCCGTCACCACCGGCGACCACGTCCACAAGGGCCAGCCGCTCCTGCGCCTGTTCTCGCCGGAGATGAACGCGGCCGCGGCGCAGTACCTCACCGGCATCGGCTACGAGGGCGCCCGCCGGCGCCTGGAGAACCTCGGCATCCCGTCCGAGGTCATCGACGAGATCGAGCGTACCCGAAAAGTGCCCTCGACCATCACGTGGTCGGCGCCCCGCGACGGCGTCGTGGTCGAGCGCAACGTCTCGGACGGCATGCGCGCCAAGTCCGGCGACACCCTGTTCAAGCTCGTCGACCACTCGCGGGTCTGGGTCCTGGCCGACGTGACCGAACGCGACCTGGCGGCCGTGGCGGAGGGCCAGACGGCGACCGTGCGCGCCAGGACGTTCCCGGACCGCGTCTTCACCGGCGCGGTGACCCGGATCTACCCGCACCTCGCCATGGGGACCCGGACCGCCCGCCTGCGCATCGAGTTGCCGAACCCGAACGGCGACCTGCGCCCGGGGATGTTCGCCGACGTGACGATCGCCACCGGCAGCGACAGGCCGGTGGTGGCGGTGCCCGACGACGCCGTAATCGACACCGGCACGAAACAAGTCGTCCTGCTCGACAGGGGCGAGGGCCGCTTCGAGCCGAGACCGGTCAGGCTCGGCACCCGTGGCGACGGCTACGTCGAGATCCGCGACGGCATCGTCGCCGGCGACCGCGTGGTGACCTCGGCCAACTTCCTGATCGACGCCGAGAGCAACCTGAAGGCGGCGCTGCAGGGGCTTTCGGAGCCCAAACCCGACCCGGGCCCGCAGGCTGCGGCCGAAGGGAAGGCGCCATGATTGCCCGTCTGATCGCCTGGTCGGCCCGGAATCTGGTGCTGGTCCTGATCGGGACGGTGTTCGCGGTCGGAGCGGGGCTCTACGCCTTAAGGACCCTGCCGCTCGACGCGATCCCGGACCTCTCGGACGTCCAGACCATCGTCTACACCGAGTACCCCGGGCAGGCGCCGCAGGTCATCGAGGATCAGGTCACCTACCCGCTGACCACCGCGATGCTGACGGTGCCCCGGTCGAAGGTCGTGCGCGGCTTCTCGTTCTTCGGGGTGTCGTTCGTCTACGTCATCTTCGAGGACGGCACCGACCCGTACTGGGCCCGCAGCCGGGTGCTCGAATACCTGAACACCGTGGCCAAGCGCCTGCCGGCCGGCGTGACCCCGACCCTGGGGCCCGACGCGACCGGGGTCGGCTGGGTCTACCAGTACGTCGTGGTCGCCAAGGAACGGACGCTGGCCGAGCTCCGGTCGCTGCAGGACTGGGTCGTCCGCTTCGGGGCGTCGCGCGCCGAGGGCGTGGCGGAGGTCGCCGGCGTCGGCGGCTTCGTGAAGCAGTACAACGTCGTGGTCGATCCGAACCGGCTGCGGGCGCAGGGCATCACCCTGTCCAAGCTCCGGGAGGCCATCCGGGCGAGCAACGCCGACGTCGGCGGCCGCACCGTCGAGCTCTCCGAGTTCGAGTTCGTCGTCCGCGGGCGGGGGTACCTCAAGAGCGTCGCCGACATCGAGAGCATCGTCCTGAGGACGGAGGCGGGCACGCCCCTCCGGGTGAAGGACGTCGCCCGGGTCGAGCTCGGTCCCGACGAGCGCCGCGGGATCACCGAGATGAACGGCGACGGCGAGGTCGCCGGCGGGATCGTGCTGCAGCGGTTCGGGGCCAACGCCCTGAACGTCATCGAGAACGTGAAGGGCCGCCTTGCCGAGGTCGCCGCCAGCCTGCCCAAGGGCACGGAGATCCTTCCGGTCTACGACCGCTCGCACCTCATCGAGGCGGCCATCGAGACGCTCAAGGGCACGCTGATCGAGGAGAGCGCCATCGTCGCCCTCGTCTGCGTCGTGTTCCTGCTCCACGTCCGCAGCGCGCTGGTGGCGATCCTGATGCTGCCGGTCGGCATCCTCATGGCGTTCGCGGGCATGAAGGTTTTGGGGCTCGGGGCCAACATCATGAGCCTGGGCGGCATCGCCATCGCGGTGGGCGCCATGATCGACGCCGCCATCGTGATGATCGAGAACGCCCACAAGCACCTGGAGCGGGCACCGCCGGACAAGCCCAGGGTCGAGATCCTGATCGAGGCGGCAAGCGAGGTCGGGCCGTCGCTGTTCTTCTCGCTCCTCATCATCACCGTGAGCTTCCTGCCGATCTTCACCCTTGAAAGCCAGGAGGGGCGCCTATTCGGTCCGCTGGCCTTCACCAAGACGTTCGCGATGGCGGCGGCGGCGGTGCTGTCCCTGACCCTCGTCCCCGCGCTGATGGTGCTGTTCGTCCGCGGGCGGATCATCCCCGAGCACCGCAACCCGGTGAACAGACTCCTGATCTGGATCTACCGACCGCTCATCGCAGGCGTCCTGCGGGCGCGGGTGCTCACCATCCTGTTGGCCCTCGTCGTCCTGGCGGCGACGGCATGGCCGGCGAGCCGGCTCGGCTCCGAGTTCATGCCCGACCTCGACGAGGGCACCTTGATGTACATGCCGACCACGCTGCCGGGCATCTCGGTGACCAAGGCCGGGGACCTGCTCGCCACCCAGGACAGGATCATCAAGTCGTTCCCCGAGGTCGCCTCGGTCTACGGCAAGGCCGGTCGGGCCAACACCGCGACCGACCCGGCGCCGTCCGAGATGTTCGAGACCATCGTCAACCTGAAGCCGAAGGCGGAGTGGCGACCCGGGGTCACGACGGCGAGCCTGAAGGCCGAGATGGACGCCGCGCTTCAGTTCCCCGGGGTCTCGAATGCCTGGACCCAGCCGATCCGCGCCCGCATCGACATGCTCTCGACCGGCATCCGTACGCCGGTCGGGATCAAGGTGCTGGGGACGGACCTTTCCGAGATGGAGAAGGTCGCCCGCCAGGTCGAGGCGGTGGTGAAGGCGGTGCCGGGCACGTCGAGCGCCTACGCCGAACGGGTGCAGGGCGGCTACTTCCTCGACATCACCCCCGACCGCGAGGCGCTGGGCCGGTACGGGCTGACCGTCGGCGACGTGCAGGACGTGATCGGGATGGCGCTCGGCGGCGAGAGCGTCACCAACACCGTCGAGGGCCGCGAGCGCTACACCGTCAATGTGCGCTACCCGCGCGCCTTCCGCTCCGACCCGCGCTCCATCGCCTCCGAGGTTCAGGTGCCGATCCCGGGTGGGGGCACGGTACCGCTCGGTGAGGTCGCCAAGGTTCAGTTGAACCGTGGCCCGA
The DNA here is from genome assembly GCF_008039475.1 of Methylobacterium sp. WL12. NCBI lineage: Bacteria > Pseudomonadati > Pseudomonadota > Alphaproteobacteria > Hyphomicrobiales > Methylobacteriaceae > Methylobacterium > Methylobacterium sp. WL12. Next base: position 11,776 of record NZ_VRUW01000083.1, read on the forward strand.
CCCAGATCCGGACCGAGAACGGGCAACTCGCGGTCTTCATCTACGTCGACGTCGCCGGTCGCGACCTCGGGGGCTACGTCGCCGAGGCGCGGGCGGCGGTCGCCAAAGAGGTGAGCCTGCCGCAGGGTACCCTCGTGCAGTGGAGCGGTCAGGTCGAGTACCTCGACCGGGCGACGGCCCGGCTCAAGGTCGTGGTGCCGCTGACGCTGCTGATCGTGTTCCTGCTGCTGTACCTCAACTTCCGTCGACTGACCGAGACCCTGATCGTGATGCTGTCGCTGCCGTTCGCGCTCGTCGGCGGGGTCTGGCTGATGTGGTGGATGGGCTTCAACCTGTCGGTGGCGGTGGCCGTCGGCTTCATAGCACTGGCAGGCGTCGCGGCCGAGACCGGGGTGATCATGCTGGTCTACCTCGATCATGCGCTGGCCGAGATCCGGGCCGGATGCGACCGCGCCGGACGGGCACTCACCCGTGCCGACCTGCGGAGGGCCATCATGATCGGCGCGGTGGAGCGGGTGCGTCCGAAGATGATGACGGTGGTCGCCATCATGGCCGGGCTCCTGCCGATCCTGTGGAGCACCGGATCGGGCTCTGAGGTTATGCAGCGGATCGCGGTCCCCATGATCGGCGGCATGGTCTCGTCGACCGTCCTGACCCTCGTGGTGATCCCGGCGGTCTACGGCCTGGTGAAGGGCTGGGGACTGCCGCGGTCCGAACCGAATGCCATCGACCCCGAGGCCCGACTTGTAACGTTATGAACACACAGGGCGGAAAACCCCGAAGCGACATTGACGCTGGGCCATTCCCTCAGGTCCTGTATGTCCGACGGTTCCTCCCCGGAGGATCAAAAGGGAACGCGGTGAGGATGAGGTCCGAAAGGGCCTTCCCGAAGCCGCGGCTGCCCCCGCAACTGTAAGCGGCGAGCCCATCATCAACACGTCACTGGGTCTTCGGGCCTGGGAAGACGATGAGAGGGCGGTGACCCGCGAGCCAGGAGACCTGCCGTCAGTCGTGGTCACACGCGAAACGCATCGGGCGGGGTGTCCTGATGGGTGTCGAGGCGCCCGGCTGCCCTAACGGCAGGCAAGCGCCCAGGCCTCGTTCGCGGTGACGTGCCACAGACGTCGCCCGAGGCTTGTCCCGTGTCCTTTCCTTCCCGAACCGCGTGCTTGCGCACGCTCGCGCTCGCCTGCGCCGCCCTTTCCGGTCCCGTGCTCGCGCAACAGGCCGCCGCCCCCTTCGCCGATGTCCCGCGCGGGGCCGAGGCGGCCGTCACGCTCTCCGAGCTTTCCGTCTCCGCCACCGGCGTGCCGACGCCCGTCGACCAGGTCGGATCAAGCGTCACCGTGCTCACCGCCGCCACCCTGGAGGCCCAGCAGCGCCGCACCGTCCCGGATGCCCTCCAGCAGGTACCGGGCCTCAACGTCGTGCAGACCGGCGGCCCGGGCGGTCAGACCTCGGTGTTCATTCGCGGCTCGAACTCGAACCACGTGAAGGTGCTCATCGACGGCATCGACGCGACCGACCCGTCGAACCCGAACGGCTCCTTCGACTTCGGGCAACTCCTGACCGACGACCTCTCCCGCATCGAGGTGCTCAGGGGTCCCCAGAGCGGCCTCTATGGCAGCGACGCCATTGGAGGCGTGATCTCCTTCACGACGAAGCGTGGCGAGGGACCGGCCAGGGCCACCGCGCGGATCGAGGGCGGCTCGTTCGGTACCTTCAACCAAAGCGGCAGGATCAGCGGGTCGGAGGACGGCTTCGACTATTCGGTCTCGATCCAGCACTTCCGTGCGGCCGCGACACCGGTGACGCCGCCGAACCTCGTCCCGTTCGGCCGGGCGATCCATCCGAATTTTTACGACAACGAGACCGTCTCGGCGAAGTTCGGCTACCAGTTCACCGACACCTTCCGTATCAACTCGGTGACGCGCTTCATCAATTCTCGCCTCCTATTCACGGGCACCGACTACAGCACCTTCCCAGCCTTCCCGGCGGCGTTCCGGAGTGCCGCCGACGTGCAGCAGGTCTTCACCCGAAACGAGGCCGAATGGACGCCGTTCGCCGGCTTCCACAACCTCTTCGCCATCAACTACTCGAACCTGTTCAACAGACAGCAGGGGCCCCTCGACCCCCTTGCAACGCCGGACGCGACGACGGGCCTGGGTCAGCGCACGCGCTACGAGTACCGCGGGGACTACCAGCTCTCGCCCGGCAATCTGATCCTGTTCGGCGCGCAGCGTGACGACGAGAGCCTGTCGACCACCGACCCGAGCCCGTTCGGGGCCGGCAACCTGCGGGCGAGGAACGGCAACACGGCCGGCTACGGGGAGGTGCAGCTAACGCCCTTCGAGCGGGCGGCGTTCGTGGCCAACATCCGCCACGACGAGAATGACGCCTTCGGGCCGGCCACCACTTTCCGCGTCGCGCCGAGCTACATCCTGCCCTTCACCGAGACCCGGATCAAAGGTAGCGTCGGCACCGGCTTCAAGGCGCCGACCCTGAGCCAGCTGTTCCAGAGCTTCCCGGCCTCGAACTTCTTCGCCAACCCGAACCTCAGGCCTGAGGAGAGCCTCGGCTACGACGCCGGCATCGAGCAGCCCCTGGGGGACCGCGTCCTCGTCGGCGCGACTTACTACGCCAACGACTTCAAGAACCTCATCACCTCGAACGCGACGTTCACCTCGAACGAGAACGTCGGCCGGGCCGAATCGTACGGGGCGGAAGCCTTCGTCGCTGTCCGGTTCTCCGATACCCTTACGAGCCGGGTCGACTACACCAACACGGTGACCAAGAACGAGATCACCCACCAGGAGCTCCTGCGACGGCCCCGCCACAAGGGCAGCGCGACAGCCTTTTGGACCCCCCTCCCGGGCCTGACCGTCAGCGGGACCGTGATCGTGCTCGGCCACTTCGTCGACGGCAACCGCGACTTCTCGGTGGCCCGGCTCAAGAACCCGGGCTTTACCCTGGTCAACTTCGCGGTGAACTACGACGTCAGCGAGACGGTGAGCGTGTTTGGGCGGGTCGATAACCTATTCGACCGCCGCTACGAGAACCCCACCGGCTTCCTCGGGGCAGGCCTCGCCGTGTACGGCGGCGTCCGCCTGACCGCGTTTTGAGACCGCCGATGGCACGACGGTCCGGCTTCGCGGTCCTGACGGCGATGCTGGCGGTCAGCCAAATCTGGTCGATTGCCGCTGGGATGGCCGCCCCGGCATCCGGGGGACCCCGGCAAGTCGTCTCGATGAACCTCTGCGCGGACGAGCTAGTCCTTCGGCTTGCCGACCGCGATCAGGTCGCCGCCGTGACCTACCTCGCCCATGACCCACGCGGCTCGACCGTCGCGCGGGAGGCGACGGGCATCGCAGTGACACGCGGCCTGTCGGAGGAGATCGTCGCCCTCCGGCCCGACCTCGTCGTTGCCGGTGCCTTCACGACGCGGACCACGGTGGGCCTGCTCAAGCGCGTCGGCTTCCCCCTTCTCGAACTCGGCGTACCCAACGACTTCGAGGGGGTGCGGGCCCAGATCCGGACCGTCGCCGCGGCCCTCGGGCACCCGGCGCGCGGCGAGGCGATGGTCGCGGACCTCGACGCTCGGCTGGCCGAGGTAATGCCGGCGGCCAAACCCTTGCGGGCCCTTGTGATGCGTCCGAACGCCTTCACGGTGGCACCCGGCAGCCTTGGCGATGCGATCATCCGCGCCGCCGGCCTCGTCAACGTTGCGGCGGAACTCGGTCGCGACCGCTTCGGCCAGGTCCCGCTGGAAGCGGCGGCCTTGGCCGACGCCGACCTCATCGTCCTCGACGAGGGGGAGCCCGGCGCGCCGTCGCTGGCCGATGCCCTGCTGCATCATCCCGTCCTCGACGCGCTGCGCCGGCAGGGGCGTACCGTCTCGATTCCGAACCGGCTCTGGACCTGTCCAGGTCCGCAGGTCGCCGAGGTCGTGGCCTTACTCGCTGCGGCGGCACACCAACGGGCGGCACGATGAACGCTCCCCTCCCGCCTCCCATGCGGGTCGACCGGGCGGTCGTCGGACCCCGCGCGGTCGTCTGGATACTCGGCCTGCTTGTGCTCGTCCTGACAGTCGTGTCCATCGCGGTCGGGTATGCCCCCTTCGACGTCCTAGCGGCGGCTGGCGACCTCATCGGCGGACGGGCGACCCTCCCGGCGCTGGTGCTCTGGGAACTGCGGCTACCCCGCGCCCTGCTCGGGGCCCTCGTCGGCTTCAGCCTTGGGCTGACCGGGGCGGCGATGCAGGGCTACCTGCGCAACCCGCTCGCCGATCCCGGCATCCTCGGCATCTCCTCCGCGGCGGCCCTTGGGGCCGTGGTGGTTTTCTATGGCGGCTTCGCAGCCTCGCTTAGCCTGGCCCTCCCGCTCGGCGGGATCGCCGGCGCCGCCGTGGCGGCGCTCGCCCTGAACCTCGTCGCCGCCAGAGGCGGCACCAACTTGGGATTGATCCTCGCCGGCGTCGCCCTGTCGAGCCTCGCCGGCGCCATGACGGCGCTGGTGCTAAACCTGTCGCCCAACCCCTACGCGGCCCTGGAGATCGTGTTCTGGCTGATGGGGTCGCTCGCGGACCGCAGCATGGACCATGTCTGGCTATGCCTGCCGCTGATGGCGGTCGGCTGGGGCCTGATGCTGTCCACCGGCCGCGCGCTGGATGCCCTGACGCTGGGCGAGGACACAGCTGCGAGCCTCGGCTTCCATCTGGTCTCAGTCCGCCTGCGCCTCGTGACGGGCGCGGCGCTGGCTGTCGGCAGTGGCGTGGCCGTCAGCGGCGCCATCGGCTTCGTCGGCCTCGTGGTGCCCCACCTCGTGCGACCGTTGGTTGGCGCGCGTCCCGGCGCCAGCCTGCTGCCGAGCGGACTGACGGGGGCGGCCCTGGTGCTTGCCGCGGACTTGGGCGTTCGTCTCCTGGCGACGCGCCCGGAACTCAAGCTCGGTGTGGTGACTGCGCTCGTTGGGGCACCGTTCCTGATCGTGCTCCTCCTGCGTGAGCGAGGGCGCGGCGCATGAGCCTCGCGACCGCAGCTCTCGATGTCCGCCTCGGCGGGCGTGCCATCCTCTCGGATATCACCCTGTCCCTGGAACGCGGGACCCTCGTCGGTCTGGTCGGTCCGAACGGCGCCGGCAAGACCACCCTCCTGCGCACCCTCGCGGGCTTGGTCGCCCCGACCAAGGGCCGCGTGGATCTCGACGGTATGCCGCTCAAGGGCATCTCCCGCGACGCGCGCGCCAAACGCATCGCGGTGCTTTTCCAGGGCGCGGGGGCCGGTTGGCCGATGCAGGTGCGTGACCTCGTCGCCCTTGGCAGGCTACCGCATCGACGCGCGTTCGGTGACCTCGATGGCGTCGATCACGCCGCCATAAACCGAGCGATGACCCGGACCGACGTCGCGCGCTTCGCCGAGCGGACCGAACCGACCCTGTCCACGGGCGAGCGGATGCGCGTGCTGCTGGCGCGGGCGCTCGCCGTCGAAGCGGAGTGGTTGTTGGCCGACGAACCGATCACCGCCCTCGACCCTGCCCACCAGCTCGACGCCATGACGCTGTTGCGGAGCGTGGCCCTGGCCGGCACCGGCGTCGTCGCCGTCCTGCACGACCTCTCCCTCGCGGCCCGGTTCTGCGACCGGATCGTGGTCCTGGGCGAGGGACGTGTCGCCGCCGATGGACACCCGGACGTTGCGTTGACCGACCGGCTACTTTCGGACGTCTTCGGCGTCACGGTTTGCCGTGGGGCTGGACCAGACGGAACCGCCTATATCCTGCCCTGGAACCGTTCGGGGCCTCTCACGGAGGAGATCGATGCAGCCTTCCCCCACCAGCCCTGATGCTGTCGTGGCCCTCCTGCGCGAGGCACTGGCCGATCCGGGCACGGCCTGGAGCCTCGGCAGCTTCGGTGCCATCGCCGAGTTCATGCGCGATCCCGACGAGCCTGTCCTGGCCCTCCCTGACGATCGCCTGGGACTTGCGACCGCGCGCGGGGCCATCGCCCTGACGCCGAGTTCCGACCTGCGGCCCGTCGCCTACGAGACAGCGGTCGCCTCGGGCTGGAACCACGCCATCGCGCTTTGCTTGCCGGAGGCGACTTGTACGATGAACCGCAGGACCGTGGTGACGGAGCTCGGGCCCGACCGGAACGCCGCCCGGGTCGAGGATCGCGACGGTATCCTGTTCGACCTCGGCCTCGGCCTTCTCGCTGTGGATGCCTGCGTGCGGGTACGCGATCCGGAGGCCGTCGAGCGGCTCCGGGCCGGCGTCGGCATGCCGCTATTCGACCGCGCCAACCCCATCGGGCCGCATCTCGTCGCCATGAGCCCGCACCGGGTGTTCCTGGCGCGGGCCGGGCGCGTCGAGGTCTATGCCCCGATCCCCGGGTCCGGCGGTACCAGTCCTGAAGGTCCGCACACGCATGTGCTGCCGAAGCTCCTGCGCAGCGGTCGGACCCATGCCGCCACGACCCCGATCCCGGCGGGCTGGGTACCCTGCGGAGGCCTGCATCCGGCGCACCCCTACAAGGACATGATGGGCGAGCGCATTGCCTTCGATGCCGGCCGCTACGAAGCGTTCCAGAAGATGCTCGACCATTGGGGTGATCCGGAACTCGTGGCGATCAAGCGCGGCGGGCCCGAGGCGCCCGGCGGCACGGTGTCGACCCGCCACGCCCAGGGCGCACGGCGGGTCGCCGAGGCCCAGGCTCGTTACCTACGGGGCGAGATCATCGAGGGCTCGGCGAGCGACGACGAGGATGCGGAGGCGACGGCCTGACCGTGACCCGGACGGTGCCCGGCAGGAATCGTCCGGGGGCACCGCAGAGGGTGATCGGCCTGATCGGCTGTCCGGGCGCGGGGAAGACGACCTACGCCCGCCGCTTCGACCCTCTCGACGGCTGGGTCCACCTCACCCTCGACGACTTTCGGCAAACACTCTGGCCGCCGCACCGGCAGGTCTACTGGGAACTCAGGCAGGGCTCCCGTGACCATGCGGCCCGGGACCTCCTGCACCGGGTCAAGGAAGCAGCCCTGGATGCCGCCCTGACGAACGGCTTCAGCGTGGTGATGGCGGACACCCATCTCACCAGATCCGTGTTCGAGCGCGAGCTCGGGATCGTCGCCCGACACGGGCTCACCGTGGAGTGGAAAGTGTTCGACGTGCCGTGGGAGGTCCTCAAGTCCCGCAACGCGGAGCGCGGTCGCGTGGACCCGTCGCATCGCCAGCCGGATGAGGTCCTCCGGTTCACCTACGAGGTTTTCCAATCCCCGGACGCGTGGTGGCGTAGCTTGCCGCCGCAGCAGGTCGAGGTCCTGACCTGACGGACGGAGTGCGCGATCCGTCTTCCCAGGTGTTGCCGGCAGGGCATAACCCCTCGTGCATTGCACTCGGTCCGTTGACGGGCATGGGCGTCGGCATGTTAGCTCGGCCGTGACGGTTCCTCCCCGGAGGATCAAAAGGGAACGCGGTGCGGGGGTAGCCCCAACGCCGCGGCTGCCCCCGCAACTGTAAGCGGCGAGCCCTTCGCCACCGACGTCACTGAGCGGCCTCGCTCGGGAAGACGGTGAAGGGCAGTGACCCGCGAGCCAGGAGACCTGCCGTCAGTCGTGGTCACACGCGAGACACGCTGGGCGGGGTGCCCCGGCGGGTGCGGAAGCATGCGCACTGCGCGTGGTTCGGCCTCGTTCGCGGTGACGTGCCACTGCCGTCGCCCGAGGCCCATCAACGTGTCCCGTTCACCGTCCATCCCGCTGATGTCCGTGCTGGCCCTGTCCTGCGCGATCCCCGCCGCCGTCGCTGCCCAAGGGGCGCCCTCTAGCGAGACCGCCGTGGTGCTCGATGCGCTCTCGGTCGAGGGGACCCTCACCGCCATGCCGACCTACCGGGTGCCGGAGCTCTACAGCGGCACCAAGACGGTGACGCCGCGCCGCGACCTGCCGCAGCAGGTCGACGTAATCCCCCGGGAAGTCCTGATTGACACAGCCGCGACCCGCGTCGAGCGCGCGCTCGACTACGTGCCCGGGGTCGGAAAGCAGAACGATTTTGGCGCTCAGAACCTCGCCCTTTACTCCGTTCGGGGATTCGCGACCCAGGACATCTTCTTCAATGGCTTCAACATCGCCCGCGGCTACAACGGCGCCCCCGACACCCAGAACGTCCAGTCCATCGAGGTCCTGAAGGGCCCGGCCGGCGCCCTCTATGGCCGCAGCGATCCGGGCGGGACCGTGAATATCCTCACCAAGCAGCCCGTAGCCCGACCCTTCGTCGAGATGGGCACGCTGTTCGGCAGCTTCGGCACCGCCCGCACCACGGTCGATGCCGGCGGTGCGCTGAGCGAGGACGGCAGCGTGCTCTACCGCTTCAACGGCGTCCTCGCCCGCCAGGACAGCTTTCGCGACTTCGTCGGCGGCGACCGGGTGCTCTTGGCGCCCGTGGTGAGCTGGCAGGTCACGCCCGACACCAAGATCACGTTCGAGGCGCAGTACCTGCGCAACCGCCAGACCTTCGACCGGGGCACCGTCGCGGTGAACAACCGCCTCGGCCTCGTCCCGCGCTCGCGCTTCTTCGGCGAGCCCGGCGACGATTCCGTGTCGGAGGCCGGGATCCTGCAGGTCCGGTTGGAGCACGCCTTCAACACCGACTGGCATTTGCGGGTCGCCACGCACCTCAACACCGGTAGCCTCACCGGCCTGCAGACCGGCG
>NZ_VRUW01000084.1:0-20297 GCF_008039475.1 Methylobacterium sp. WL12
GCCGGGGCGCGGGGGCGTCGAGGGCTGGTCGAGCCGGTGCGTCGCCCTCCTGCGCACCGGCGGCGAGCGCTTCGGCCCTGAGTTGTCGCAACGCCTCGTCCGGCGTCGGCAGGTCGGCGGCGTAGGCGAGGCGCACCAGCGCCATCTCGGCGGCCGCCAGCGGCCGAGCCGCGCTCGCGACCTCGGGCACCGCCTTCAGCAGGATCTGCCAGGCCCGCGACAACGCCCGCACCGGCAGCCGCGCGGCGAAGTCGCCGCCGCGGCGCCGCTCGATCTCGCTCAGCGTCGGGTCGGCGGCGGCGGCCTCGGGCGCGAGCTTCAGGCGGGTGACGAGGTGGGTGAAGGCGGCCAGGTCCGAGAGCACCACCGACGGGTCGGCACCGGATTCGTACTGGCTGCGCAACTCGGCGAAGGCGGCGGGCACGTCGCCGCGCATCACCGCCTCGAACAGGTCGAGGATGCGGGCGCGGTCGGCCAGGCCGAGCATGTCGCGCACGCCCGCGGCGGTGACGGTCCCGGCCCCGTGGGCGATGGCCTGGTCGAGGAGCGAGAGCGCGTCGCGCACCGAGCCCTCCGCCGCGCGCACGATCGCGGCCACCGCCTCGTCCTCCGCGCCGACGCCTTCGGCGGCGCAGATCTTCTGGAGGTGGGCGGAGAGCACGTCGGCCTCGACGCGGCGCAGGTCGAACCGCTGGCAGCGCGACAGGATGGTGATCGGGACCTTGCGGATCTCGGTCGTCGCGAACACGAACTTCGCGTGCGGCGGCGGCTCCTCCAGCGTCTTCAGGAACGCGTTGAACGCGTTGCCCGAGAGCATGTGGACCTCGTCGATGATGTAGACCTTGTAGCGGGCCGAGACCGGCGAATAGCGCACCCCGTCGATGATCGCGCGCACGTCCTCGATGCCGGTATGCGAGGCGGCGTCCATCTCCAGCACGTCCATGTGCCGCGATTCCATGATCGCCTGGCAGTGGACGCCCAGGGTCGGCATCGCGATGGTCGGGCCGGTGTCGGGGGCGCCGACGGGCGCGTAGTTCAGGCCGCGGGCGAGGATGCGGGCGGTGGTCGTCTTGCCGACGCCGCGCACGCCGGTCAGCATCCAGGCCTGCGGGATGCGCCCGGCCGCGAAGGCGTTGCCGAGGGTGCGCACCATCGCGCCCTGGCCGATCAGGTCGTCGAAATCCTTGGGGCGGTACTTCCGTGCCAGCACGCGGTACGGCGTCTGCGCGAGGGCAGGCGCCGGAAACCCGGGCAGGCCCGGCTCGTCGTCAGGCGTGCCGGTGCTCGCGTCCATGCGCTCTTCGGGGGTGCGTCTTCGCTCTTCGCAGTCGTGCCTTGGCCGCCGCTGCGGGCCGCTCGACCCGCGGTTCCTGCGGTGGAACGAGGTGGGAGGCTGGACGAAGACCCGCTCGGTCTCGTTAGGGCTGCTTCCTTCCGGACCTGACCCGGTTGGCGAGTGAAACGTCCCTCGCCAACCTCCCGCGGCCTATATGGCCGGAGGCTCCGGCGATGGCAAGCGGCCCGATCACCGGGCCCAGGGCAATCGCTTGAAAGCGCTTTCCCTGTTCTTTGTTAGGGCCTCAATCGCCGGCGCCCGCCTCCGCGGGCTCGGGCTTTCGCTCCGCGGGGCGCTCTTCGCGCCCTGATGCCGCTAAAGGCGGCTTCGAGCGATCACCCGGTCACGAAGCCTCGGCGGCTGCGGGACTGCCGGCGCGAGTCACGGCGGCGGCCGCGAGCACGAGGGCGAAGCCGAACAGGAACACCGGGTTGATCGAGAGCTCCTCGAACATCAGCGAGGGCACCATGAACAGCACCGTGTAGAACACGAGCGGGCCGAACCGCTGCGGGCTGAGCACGATCCGGACCGTCCCGACGAGGAAGGCGAGCGCGACGAGGACCCCGCTCTGGAGGGCGAGGGTGACGACGGCGTTGTGCGGCGTGCCGACGCCGGCCATCATCAGGAGCTGGTTCTCCTTCGCGACGTTGCCGAGGCCGAGCGGATGGGTCGCGGCGAGTTGCAGCCCGGCCGCGGTGGAATCAAGCCGCTCCAGGATGTTGCTGTCGGCGTGACTGTCGGCGACGAACCGCTTCTCGATCGCCGACTGGAGCTGCTCCGGGACGGGCGCGTAGCCGGTGGCGCTGAACAGCATGACGAGCCCGCAGACGACCGCCGCCCCCGATAGGACGGCGTAGACGCTGACGCTCTTTCGGAGGATCAGCCCGAGGACGATCGCCGGCAGGATGAGCCCGGCGCGGTTGTTGGTCAGCGGAAAGCTGACGAGGAGGCCTGCGAAGTACGCCACGTAGATCGCGCTGCGGCCGGTGCGGTACCAGAGGTAGGCCGCCGACGCGCCGGCCAACGCGAAGACGTGCCCGGTCTCGTTGCCCGCGGTCCAAAGGCCGCCGAGCTTGTCCTTCATGAACAGGACGAATTCCGGCTCGAGGCCGTCGGTCGGCACGGCAAGCCCGACGGCGGTGAGCTCGATGCCGGCCGAGGCCGCGACCAGGACCAGGAGCGAGCCGGCGAAGCCCAGGAGCGTGCCGACCGCGAAGCTGTCGGCGCCCGCCGGCTCGCGGAGCAGGATCACGAGCTGCGTCGCCTGGACGAAGTACAGCAGCAGCACCAGGGTCAGGTACAGGTCGCCCTGCTGGACGTCGGCTTTCGCCACCAGCGAGGCGACGAGCAGCAGGACGACCACCCCGATCGGCAACGCCCGCGCCAGGAGCGTGGACAGGATGCGCGGACGGAGCAGGAAGTACGGGATCGTCAGGAACGGCAGCGCGTCCGACAGGCGCAGGAACGGCAGCCCGAAGGTCGAGGTCATCACGTTGAACTGCAGCGCGAAGCCGACGCCGAGGATCACGAGCCGGTCGAGCCGGCTCAGGGACACGCCTCCGGACGCCGGAACCGCCCGCTGCGGCTCGGCCGGGACGACGCCTCCCTGGGCGATCCGCATGCACGCCTCCTCGAAGTCCGGCACCCTCGGCGACCGAAGAGGGCCGACCTTGCACGGGATAGGTTTGGAAAGGCTTGCGACGGCGGACGACGAGAACGCCTGATCCCGGCGGGCTGGGGGCGCCACGGATTGGACGCCGCCCCGTTGCCCCATGCCTCGCCGACCCCATCTGCCGTCGCAGCATCCCCGAGCGCGTTCGGAGACCGGAGGACGGATGGACAGTTCGAAGGGCCACGGCCGCTATGCCTACAGCGCGTTGCCGGACCGGCCGACCTACGACTGGCCGGATGGCCGGCGCCTCGCGGTCTACGTCGCGCTGAACCTCGAGACCTTCGACTTCGGGTCGGGGCTCGGTGCCGAGCTCGCCCCCGGCGGCCCGCAGCCGGACGTGCTGAACTACGCCTGGCGCGATTGGGGCAACCGCGTCGGCGCGTGGCGGATCAAGGCGCTCCTCGACGAGCTCGGCCTGCCGGCGAGCGTGCTCGTCAACAGCCGCCTCTACGCCGACTGCCCCGGCCTGATCGAGGCGTTCCGCGCCCGCGGCGACGAGATCGTCGGGCACGGGCGCACCAACGCCGAGCGCCAGGGCACCCTCGACGAGGCCGGCGAGCGCGCGCTCATCGCCGAGGCCACCGCCCTGCTGACCGAGCACGAGGGCAAGCCGCCCGCCGGCTGGCTCGGACCCTGGATCTCGCAATCGCGCATCACCCCCGACCTGCTGGCGGAAGCCGGCTACCGCTACCTCCTCGACTGGGCCCACGACGACCAGCCGGTCTGGTTCGCGACCCGCGACGGCGGCCGCATCCTCTCGGTGCCCTACCCCCAGGAGCTGAACGACATCCCGGCGATCGTCGCCCGCAAGGAGACCGGGCGGCAATTCGCCGACGCGATCTCGGACGCCTTCGACGAGATGCTGGAGCAATCGCGCCACGCGCCGCTGGTGATGGGGATCGCGATCCACCCCTACATCGTCGGCCAGCCGCACCGGCTGAAGCCCCTGCGCGCGGCGCTCGCCCGCATCGCGGCACAGCGCGACGCGGTGTGGCTCACCACCGCCGGCGCCATCGCCGAGCATGCCGCGGGCGCGATGGCAGACGCGAAGGGTTAAAGCGATCATGGGGGTGGATCGGCCGGAGGGCGTGAGACCGCGCCGCGTCCTGATGGTGGGCGGCACAGGCACCATCGGCCGCGCGACCGTGCGGGCGCTGGTGGCGCGCGGGCACGAGGTCGTCTGCCTGGTCAGGCGCTCGGCGGAGGCCGCGCGAATCCCCGAGGGCGCCGTCGCGCGGGGCGTCGACCTCGCCGACCCGGCGTCGCTGGCGCGCGACGGCGTCCGCGGCGAGGCGTTCGACGTCCTGGTCTCGTGCCTTGCCTCCCGCACCGGCTTGCCCACCGACGCCTGGGCGATCGACCACGGCGCGCATGTGCGCGCCCTGGAGGCGAGCCGGGCGGCCGGAGTCGGGCACGTCGTGCTGGTCTCGGCGATCTGCGTCCAGAAGCCGGTCCTCGCCTTCCAGCACGCCAAGCTCGCCTTCGAGGCCGAGCTGATCGCGTCGGGGCTCGACTACACGATCGTCCGGCCGACGGCCTTCTTCAAATCGCTGTCGGGGCAGGTCGAGCGCGTGCGGCGCGGCAAGCCGTTCCTGGTCTTCGGCGACGGACGCCTCACGGCCTGCAAGCCGATCGGCGACGACGACCTCGGGGCTTACCTCGCGGACTGCCTCGACGATCCCGCGCGCCGCAACCGGGTGCTGCCGGTCGGCGGGCCGGGCGAGGCGATCACGCCGGAGGCCCAGGGCGAAGCGCTGTTCGCGCTCCTTGGGCGCGAGCCGCGCTTCACGCACGTGCCGGTGGCGCTGCTGGACGTGATCGTCGGCGTGCTGGCGACGCTCGGACGATTTCTGCCGGCCTTGGCGGCCAAGGCCGAACTCGCCCGCATCGGGCGCTACTACGCCACCGAGTCGATGCTCGTGCTCGACCTCGCGACCGGGCGCTACGACGCCGACGCCACCCCTTCGACGGGGTCGGAGACGCTGTTCGACCATTACGCGCGGCTCGTCCGCGGCGAGGCGGTGGCCGAGCGCGGCGACCACGCGGTATTCTGAGGACGCCCGAACCCGACGCGACCGTCGCGCTGCGAAGTCCGACCGCGCTTGCGCTCCGCGCAGCCGCATCCGATGGTTTTTCGCGTGCGGGCCGCGGGTCCGCTCCTGAGAAGTCCGCTTCTGAAAAGCAGGTGTCCATGAGCCGTCGCGAGGCCTTCGTCGTCGATCCCGGAACCGAGGACGCGCAAAGGCGCGCCGCGGACCCGCGCGCCTCGGCCTGGGTCTCGGCCAACGCGGGCGCCGGCAAGACCAAGGTGCTCACCGACCGGGTGGTGCGGCTGCTGCTCGACGGGGCGGCGCCGGCGCGCATCCTGTGCCTCACCTTCACGAAGGCCGCAGCCGCCAACATGTCGATCCGGATCTTCCGGACGCTGGGGCGCTGGGTGACCCTCGGCGACGCGGCGCTCTCGGCCGAGCTCGTCGCGCTCACCGGCCGGGCGGCCTCGCCCACCGACCTCGATGCGGCGCGGCGGCTGTTCGCCCGCGCGGTCGAGACGCCGGGCGGCCTGAAGATCGAGACGCTGCACGCGCTGTGCGAGCGGCTGCTGCACATGTTCCCGTTCGAGGCCAACGTGCCCGCCCGCTTCGCGGTGCTGGACGAGAACCTCGCCGCCGAGATGTTCGCCCACGAGACCGACCAGGTGCTGGCCGCCGCCGTCGGCGGCGACGCGGCCCTCGGCCGGGCCCTCGACCTCGTGACGCCGGAGGCGACGGGCGAGGCCCTGCGCAAGGCGATCCGGCAGGCGATGGCCGCGCGCGAGGTGCTCGGCGCGGGCGGCGGCCTGCGGCCGCAATTCTCCAGGCTCGGCGCGGCGCTGGGCCTTCGCGCCGACGAGACCGCCGACACCGTGACGGCGTCGATCCTGGAGGGCGGGATCGACGACGGGCCGGGCTTCGCCGCGCGCCTGCGCACCGGGAAGGCGACCGACGAGAAGCTCGCCGACGGCCTGCTCGCCGCCGACGCCGCCACCGACGCGACGGAGCGGCTCGACCTCTATCGCGCGGTGTTCTTCACCGCCAAGGACGAGCCGAAGGCCGACAAGAGCCTCGGCACCAAGGCGGTCCCCGAGGATGTGCGCGAGGCGCTGACCGCCGAGCGCGACCGGCTCGTGCCGCTGTTCGACGCCCTGCGCGGCGCCCGCGCGCTCGCCCGCACCGAGGCGCTGTTCACGCTCGCCGCCGAGATCCACCGCCGGATCGAGGCGCAGAAGGCCAAGCTCGGAGCGCTCGACTTCGACGACCTGATCCACAAGACCCTCGACCTGCTCTCGCGGGTCGACGCCGCCTGGGTGCTGTACAAGCTCGACCGCGGCGTCGACCACGTCCTCGTGGACGAGGCGCAGGACACCAACCCGCAGCAATGGCGGATCCTCGACCGGCTCACCGCCGAGTTCGCCACCGGGGCCGGCGCCCGCGAGCAGTTGCGCACGCGCTTCGCCGTCGGCGACCCGAAGCAGTCGATCTACAGCTTCCAGGGCGCCGAGCCGCGCGAGTTCGCGACCATGCACGGCAAGTGGCGGGGCGAGGCGAAGGCGGCCAAGCTCAAGTTCGAGGACGTCGCGCTGGGGCTGTCCTTCCGCTCGACCCTCGGCGTGCTGCGGGCGGTGGACGCCACCTTCGGCGTGGCCGAGCACTACGAAGGCCTCGGCTTCGAGGACAAGGCGGTCGGCACCGTCCACACCACGGCGCGGGCCGGGGCGCCGGGCACGGTCGAGCTGTGGCCGGTGGCGGAGCCCGTGGAGGAGGTCGAGCCCGACGCCTGGGCGGCGCCCGTGGACGCGCCGGAGGCCAACGCGCCTGCGATCGTCACCGCGCGCCGGATCGCCCGCGCGGTGCGGACCTGGGTCACCGCCGGCGACACCAGCGGCCGGGTCTGGCGGCCGGGCGAGGTTCTGGTGCTGGTGCGCAAGCGTGGCCCCGCCTTCGAGGAGGTGATCCGGGCGCTGAAGGGCGCCGGCGTGCCGGTGGCGGGCCAGGACCGGCTCGACGTCGGCGCGCACATCGCGGTGGCCGACCTGGTCTCGATCGGCCGGGCCGGGCTGCTGCCCGCCGACGACCTGACGCTGGCCTGCGCGCTCAAGACGCCGCTGGTCGGCCTCACCGACGACGACCTCGTCCGCATCGCCGCCGACCGCGACCGGTCCGAGACCCTGGAGGACGCGCTCGGCCGCCACGCGGCGGCCGGCGACGCGGCGGCGATCCGTGGGCGCGATGCGCTCGCCGGCTGGATCGCCGCCGCGGGCGCGCAGGGACCGTTCGGCTTCTACGCCGCCCTCCTCGGGCCGGGCGGGGGCCGGGCCGCCCTCGTCGCCCGCCTCGGCGGCGAGGCGGGCGACGCCATCGACGTGTTCCTGCTCGGGGCCGCGCAGGCGGAGGCCGGGGCCGACGCCCCCTCGCTCGCCGGCTTCCTGGCGCGCTACTGCGCCGGAGGGCGGGGCGAGGCCGGCCACACGGTCAAGCGCGACATGGAATCCGGCCGCGACGAGGTGCGGGTGATGACCGTGCACGGCGCCAAGGGCCTGGAGGCCCCGGTCGTGGTGATGATCGACGGCTGCGAGGCGCCGGGCGGCAACGACCCGCCGCTGCTCGCGATGCCGGGCGACGTGCCGCCGGTGTGGTCGACCGCGAAACCCTACGATTCCGAGGCGATCGGCGCCGCGCGCGAGACCCTGCACGTGCGGGCCCGGGAGGAGCACAACCGCCTGCTCTACGTGGCGATGACGCGGGCCGCCGACCGGCTCGTGGTCGCGCCCTTCCGCGGCCAGACGCCGGTGGGGCCGACCGCCTGGTGCGAGATGATCCGCACCGGGATGGTGCAGGCGTTCGGCGAGGGCGAGGCGGTGGAGACCGCCTACGGCCCGGTCACCCTGTGGCGGGACGGGACCGGCCCGGAGACCGGCACGGCGCCGGCCGAGCCGGCGCCCGAGCCCGCCGCGCTCCCCGCATGGCTGCGCGAGCCGGTGGCCCCCGAGGCCGCCCCCGCGCCGCCGATCTCGCCCTCGGGGGTGATGCGCGCGGCCGACGGCGAGCGCCGGATCCCGCCACGGCAGGCCGACACCGAGGCGCGCCGGCGCGGCAAGCTGATCCACGCCCTGCTGGAGCACCTGCCGCGCCTCGAGCCGGCCGCCCGCGAGCCGGCAGCGACGGCGTTCGTGGCCGCCCGCGCGCCCGCCTTCCCGCGCCCTGCTCGCGCGAACGTCGTGCGGGCGGCCCTCGACCTGATCGAGACGCCCGACCTCGCGCCGCTCTTCGCCCGCGATGCGCGCGCCGAGGTCAGCCTGTCGGGGCGGGTGGTGGTGGAGGGCGTCGAGCGGCCGGTCTTCGGCCGCATCGACCGCCTCGCGGTCGCCGACGGCATCGTGCGGCTCGCCGACTTCAAGACCGGACGCCCGCCGGACGAGGGCGCGCCGCCGCCGCGCCCCGAGACGGCGCAGATCGCCCTCTACGCCCGGCTGCTCGCGCGGATCTACCCGGACCACGCGATCCGGCCGATGCTGGTCTGGACCTCCGGCCCGGTGATCCGGACCTTGAGCGAGGACGAGATCGCCGAGGCTTTGGCCGGGCTCGGGCTCGCCGCAGCCTGAGGCGGCTAGGGGGATCTCGCGGCGGCCCGCGCCCCATGCGGGCGGCCCCTGCGGAAATGGCGGTTGCGTCGGCGCGCGAGAACCAGCATCAGGCATCCCGTATTTCGGGCCGTTCGGATCGCCGCCGCCGGATTCTCGTCACGGGAACGCCGAGGGTCGGAGCGAGCCGAAGCGCCGTCGCCTGTCGACGCCGTCCGTGATCGTTCAGGCACAGGGAAATCCGACATGAAGACGCGCGCAGCCGTGGCGTGGGAGGCGAAGAAGCCGCTCACCATCGAGACCATCGACATCGAGGGGCCCAAGGCCGGCGAAGTGCTCGTCGAGGTGATGGCCACCGGCATCTGCCACACCGACGCCTACACCCTCTCGGGCCTCGATTCGGAGGGCAAGTTCCCGGCGATCCTCGGCCACGAGGGCGCGGGCATCGTCCGCGAGGTCGGCGCCGGCGTCACCGACCTGAAGGTCGGCGACCACGTGATCCCGCTCTACACGCCGGAATGTCGCGGCTGTAAGTCGTGCCTGTCGCAGCGCACCAACCTCTGCACCGCGATCCGCGCGACGCAGGGCCAGGGCGTGATGCCGGACGGCACCTCGCGCTTCTCCTGCGTCTCCACCGGCGGCAGCCCGGGCGGGTCCGACACCCTGTTCCACTACATGGGCTGCTCGACCTTCTCGAACTTCACCGTGCTCCCGGCGATCGCACTCGCGAAGATCCGTGAGGACGCCCCCTTCGACAAGGTCTGCTACATCGGCTGCGGCGTCACCACCGGCATCGGCGCGGTGATCTACACCGCGAAGGTCTGGCCCGGCGCCAACGTCGTGGTGTTCGGCCTCGGCGGCATCGGCCTCAACGTGCTCCAGGCCGCGCGGATGGTGGGCGCCGACAAGATCATCGGCGTCGACATCAACCCCGACAAGCAGGAGATGGCGAAGAAGTTCGGGATGACGCACTTCATCAACCCGAAGGAAGTCGGCAACGACCACGTCGTGGCCGCGATCCTCGACGCGACCGGCGGCGGCGCCGACTTCTCGTTCGACTGCACCGGCAACGTCAACGTGATGCGCCAGGCGCTCGAGTGCTGCCACCGCGGCTGGGGCGAGTCGATCGTCATCGGCGTGGCGGAAGCCGGCAAGGAGATCTCGACCCGTCCGTTCCAGCTCGTCACCGGCCGCGTCTGGAAGGGCTCGGCCTTCGGCGGGGCGCGGGGCCGCACCGACGTGCCGAAGATCGTCGACTGGTACATGGAGGGCAAGATCAACATCGACGACCTGATCACCCACACCATGCCGCTCGACCAGATCAACCACGGCTTCGACCTGATGCACGAGGGCAAGTCGATCCGCTCGGTGGTGATTTACTAGGCCACGACGCGTACGCCCTCCCCCCTCGAGGGGGGAGGGACATGCCCGCCCGACCGTCCCGATCAGGAGATCACCCCATGGAAACCGTCTCGAAGGCCCTCTCGCATGGTGGCGTCCAGGGCGTGTACCGGCACGACGCAAAGACCACCGCCTGCCCGATGACCTTCGCGGTCTTCGTGCCGCCGCAGGCCAAGGACGGCCCGGTGCCGGTGCTGTGGTACCTTTCGGGGCTGACCTGCACCCACGCCAACGTCATGGACAAGGGCGAGTACCGGCAGGCCGCCGCCCGCCACGGCGTGATCGTCGTCGCGCCGGACACCTCGCCCCGCGGCGAGGGCATCCCCGACGAGGCCGGCAACTGGCAGTTCGGCTCCGGCGCGGGCTTCTACCTCGACGCGACGGAAGCTCCCTATTCCGCGAACTACCGGATGTGGAGCTACGTCACCGAAGAGCTTCCGGCGCTGATCGCGAAGAACTTCCCCGCGGACATGAGCCGCCAGGGCATCGTCGGCCACTCGATGGGCGGCCACGGCGCGCTCACCATCGCGCTGACCTATCCCGACCGCTTCAAGTCCTGCTCGGCCTTCGCACCGATCGCCCAGCCCTCCACGGCGGGCTGGTCGAAGCCGGCCTTCGAGAAGTATCTCGGCGCGGACACCGCGGCCTGGCGCGCCCACGACGCCACCGCGCTGATCGAGGACGGACACCGCTTCCCCGAGCTCCTGGTGGACCAGGGCACCGCCGACAGCTTCCTCGACGACGGCCTGCGGCCGTGGCTGCTGGAAGAGGCCTGCAAGAAGGCCGGCATCGCGCTCACCCTGAACATGCGCGAGGGCTACGACCACTCCTACTTCTTCATCTCCAGCTTCATGGACGACCACATCGCCTGGGCCGCCGCCCGGCTGAAGTGACCGGACGGTGCCCGCCGCCTGACAGACCGCACGAAGCTTCGGCGCCGCATGGCCGGTGCCGGGGGTTTTACAGGCCCGCGATGCTATAACCTTCCGCAAAGACGCCGCCGCCCGATCCGGGACGGACGTCGCGACGGGAGGATGCCATGGCCGGTCTCGACAGGCGACAGGTGCTGATGCGGGCCGGGCTCGCGGCGATCGGCGCGGGGCTTCCCTTCCGCGCCGCCGCCGAGGACCGGATCGCCCTGCCCTTCGGCAACGGCGCGCGCGCCCTCGTCCGCTATCCGGGCAAACGCCCGCTGATCCAGCTCACCAGCCGCCCGCCGCAACTCGAAACGCCGTTCTCGGTGTTCGACGAGGGTGCGATCACGCCCAACGACGCCTTCTTCGTGCGCTACCACTTGGCCGACCTCCCACTCGCGATCGACCCGGAGACGTACCGACTGGAGATCAAGGGCCATGTCGAGCGCCCGGTCGCGCTGTCGCTTGCCGACCTCAAGCGCATGGCGCCGATGGAGGTTGTCGCGGTGAACCAATGCTCCGGCAATTCCCGCGGCTTCGTCGAGCCACGCGTCGCAGGCGGCCAGCTCGGCAACGGCGCCATGGGCAACGCCCGCTGGACCGGCGTGTCGTTGAAGGCGGTGCTCGACGCGGCTGGCATGAAAGCCGGCGCGGTGCAGGTCGCCTTCGACGGCCTCGATGGCCCGGTGATTCCCGAGACCCCGGACTTCGTGAAGGCGTTGACCGTCGATCACGCCCGCTCCGGCGAGGTGATGCTGGCTTGGGGCATGAACGGTCAGGACCTGCCCTTTCTCAACGGCTTTCCGGTACGCCTCGTGGTGCCGGGATTCTACGGCACGTACTGGGTGAAGCACCTCGGCGCGATCACCGTGCTCGACCGACCGTTCGAGGGCTTCTGGATGAAGTCCGCCTACCGGATCCCGGACACGCCGTGCGCCTGCACCGAGCCGGGCAAGGCGCCTGCGGCCACGGTGCCGATCGCGCGGTTGAACGTGCGCTCGTTCGTGACGAACCTAAACGACGGCGCCAAGGTCAAGGCCGGGCCGACATCGCTTCGCGGCATCGCCTTCGACGGCGGCTCCGGCGTCGCGCGCGTCGAACTCTCGACGGACGACGGCCGCACCTGGATACCGACCGAGCTCGGACAGGATCTCGGCCGCTACGCGTTCAGGACTTGGACGGCGACCACCGAACTCGGTGCCGGCATGCATGCCATTCGTGTGCGCGCGACAGCCAAGGATGGCGCAGGCCAGCCGATGGAGCCGCAGTGGAACCCGCCGGGCTACATGCGCAACGTCGTCGAGACCACCCGCATTCAAGCGGCCTGAGAGGGGGAATCGATGTCCATTCGCTGCCACATCGTACTTATGGTCTCGCTTTGGGCGGGCGCAACGACGGCCGCGCCGCTGGATTACGCGTTGCCGGATGCCTATTCCGAATTGCGTTCGAGCGCAGGCCAAGAGGCCGGCCGCACGGCGGCGCAGGGCAATTGCCTCACCTGCCATTCGACCGACTACATCGCGATGCAGCCGCCGGGCAAAGGTAAGGCGTTCTGGGATGCTGAGGTGACCAAGATGATCAAGGTCTATCACGCCCCGATCGACGAGGCGGACGGCAAAGCGATCGCCGCCTATCTCGCGGACGCCTACTGAAGGCGTCCCGCCGACGCGGACCGGTTCAGCGAAGGGCCGTCCCCGGAAGGGTCATCGATGTCGCTTCCGCGACCGCTCCGTGTGACGGCGTCTGCTCGGACAGGTAGATCCGGCCGCCCACGAACAGCAGCGCGAGCGCCCAGAACACAATCGCGGCGCGGCGCGTCTCGCCGTAGCTCCCGAACTTTCCGGAGATCTTGGCGTCTGCACAGGCGCGCGACATCTCCATCGGCTCGCCGAAGGGGTCGTAGGCTGTCGTGAGTTGGTCGAGCTGGGCGGTCATGGTGGAGGATGTCGCGCTTGGGCGCGCCTGAATCAATGGTTGCGTCTTCCGAAGATTCCTCGATAAGGAAAGACTTCTTCTCCGCCTGATCCTCGGCGTGGAAGTTCCTTCCCAAGCGCCCCTCGGGGTGCGGATTCTGCCGAGCGAGAGGCCGCATGGGCGCTGACTCGAAGCCGATGACGACATCCGCGCGCACCGAGCCGACCGCCGGCGCCGGCCCGTTCGCGCTGCTGCCGGGCATCCTCGTCTGCGTCGCGATCACCGGGATCGCCCTAGGCGTCCAGGCCGCCGAGGAGCGCGCGCTGGATCACCCCTACATCGAGGCCCTGGTGATCGCGATCCTGCTCGGCATCGCGGTCCGCAGCGCCTGGGTGCCGGGTCCGCGCTTCCGCAGCGGAATCGCCTTCAGTGCCAAGCAGCTGCTCGAGCTCGCCGTGACCCTGCTCGGCGCCTCCCTGAGCCTCGGGGCGATCGTCGCCTCGGGGCCGGCGCTGCTCACGGGCATCGTCGGGACCGTGATCCTGACGATCGCGGCGAGCTACGGCATCTGCCGCCTGCTGGCGCTGCCGGCGCGGATGGCGATCCTCGTCGCCTGCGGCAACGCGATCTGCGGCAACTCGGCGATCGCCGCCGTCGCCCCGGTGATCGGGGCCGACAACAAGGACATCGCCGCCTCCATCGCCTTCACTGCCGTGCTCGGCGTGCTGATGGTGCTCGGGCTGCCGCTGTTCGTGCCGCTGGCCCACCTCTCCGACAACCAGTACGGCGTGCTCGCCGGCCTCACCGTCTACGCGGTGCCGCAGGTGCTGGCGGCCACCGTGCCGGTCAGCCTCGTCAGCACCCAGGTCGGCACCCTGGTGAAGCTCGTGCGCGTGCTGATGCTCGGCCCGGTGGTGCTGGCCTTCTCCGTCATCGCTCGGTGGCTGCCGGCCGACGGCGGCGCCGCGACAAGGCCCGGCCGCCTGAGCCTGACCCGGCTGGTGCCGTGGTTCATCGTCGGCTTCCTGGTGCTGGCGAGCCTGCGCTCGCTCGGCCTGATCCCCGACGCGGCCGCGCTGCCGATGACGAGGTTCGCCGGCCTCCTCACCGTCGTCTCGATGGCGGCGCTCGGCCTCGGCGTCGACGTGCGCATCCTCGCTCGCGTCGGCGGCCGCGTCACCGCCGCCGTCACCGGCTCGCTCCTCTTACTCATCGGCATCAGCCTCGTGCTGATCCGGACGCTCGGCATCCCCTGAGCGGCTGCGACGCGGGCGCCGAGACGGTCTATCCTCCGCGTCCCCCGGCGCGACGCCGTCACGAAGGATCGAACCCCATGCGCCTGGATGCCTCCGAACGCGGCGTCTTCCCGATCGCCCCGACGCCGTTCCATGCGGACGGCCGCATCGACGTCGACTCGATCGACCGGCTGACCGGCTTCTACGCCGAAAACGGCGCCACCGGCCTCACCGTGCTCGGGGTGATGGGCGAGGCGGGTAAGCTCGATCAGGGCGAGGCGCTCGATGTCGCCCGGCGCTTCATCGTGCGGGCGGAGGGCCTGCCGGTGATCGTCGGCGTCTCGGCGCCGGGCTTCGCCGCGATGGCGTCGCTGGCCCGCAGCGCCATGGATGCGGGCGCGGCCGGCGTGATGATCGCGCCGCCGAGCACGCTCCGCACCGACGACCAGATCGTCGGCTATTACGCGCAGGCCGCCGAGGCGATCGGCGCCGACGTGCCGTTCGTGATCCAGGATTACCCGCTGACCTTCAGCGTGGTGATGACGCCGGGCGTGATCCGCCGGATCGTCAACGACAACCCGGCCTGCATGATGCTCAAGCACGAGGATTGGCCGGGGCTGGAGAAGATCTCGGCGCTCCGCGGCTTCGAGGCGGACGGCGCGATGCGGCACATCGCGATCCTGTGCGGCAACGGCGGCCTGTTCCTCGATTTCGAGACCGAGCGCGGCGCCGACGGCGCGATGACCGGCTACGCCTTCCCCGACATGCTCGCCGACGTGGTCCGCCTTGCGGCTGCCGGCGAGCGCGACGCCGCGCACGACCTGTTCGACGCCCACCTGCCGCTGCTGCGCTACGAGCAGCAGCCCGGCATCGGGCTGGCGGTCCGCAAATACGTGATGGCGCGCCGCGGACTGATCGCCTCGCCCGCCCAGCGCAAGCCCGGCGGCGCCCTCGGCAAGAGGGCGGTGGCGGAGGTCGAGTACCTGCTCGGCCGCCTCGCCCGACACGACCCCCGCGCCGCGTTGGCCCCGGTCTGACGCCTCACGTCGCTTATACCAAGTCTCATGGGTCAGAACCCATGAGGTCCGGCGAACGACCGCCGCCCCGCAGTCGCGGGGGCCGAACCTCGATGAGTCGGGCTCACCGAGGTTCGGTATTACACGTCTCATCGAAGCGAAACGCGATCAGTCCCGCTCCCTCGCCGTCATCCCGGGGCTGCGCAGCAGAGCCCGGGATCCAGAGCCGCCGACAGCGCAGGATCGAGCACGACCTGCGGTTCTGGATCCCGGGCTCGCCTTCGGCGCCCCGGGATGACGGCGAGGGTTGCCGAAACCGGGTTTGCTACAACCGCATCCCGGATCGATCCGTTGGCGATCGGATCACCCTTCCCCGTCACCCCCGAGCGACCATTCGCCGACGCGGGCGAGGTGGTCGTAGTCGCCGTAGGACTTGGCGTATTTCGGGTAGGGCCGCGAGGTGTAGGCGGCCTGCCCCGTCATGAAGCGGGCGACGAGCCCCTTCAGGCGCGTGGCGTGCTCCTCGACGATCTCGGGGACGGTGCGCGGATCGCCCTTGGGCGGCTTGACCGCCAGCGGCACGAAGGGCTTCCGCCCGCCGGAGGCGTGGACGTAGAGCAGGTCCGGCGCCGCGTCCGCCGCCGGGAAGCCGTCGAAGGCGCCGTGCATCAGCATGGCCGCCTCCAGGGTCAGCTGCGGCGAGAAGCCGGCGAAGATTTCCCGCGCGGAGGGCGGCGCGCCGGTCTTGAAGTCCACGATGCAGGCGCCGTCGGCCCCGCGCTCGATCCGGTCGGCGCGCGCCCGCAGGGTGAAGGTCTCGGACCCGAGCGGGATCGCCCAGCGGCCGAAGATCTCGGGCTCGACGCGGGCGAGCGTCGCCCGCCGCGCGATCTCCCAGGGCAGGTAGAGCGCGGCCATGCGCTCGTAGCGCGGCCACCACTCGGCGTAGAGCTCGGGGTAAGTGTTGGCCGTCTCCGAGAAGGCGTCGACCGCGATCTGGTTGAGCCGCTGCCACGCGATCTCGGGGGCGGGCAGCGCGCCCGGATAGCGCTCGGCGAACTGGCCGAAGATCGCGTGGATCATCGTGCCGCGGTCGCCCGCGCCCGGCCGCTCCGCCACCGCCTCCAAGGGATCGAGCCCGAGCACGTGGCGCGCGAAGATCGCGTAGGGGTCGCGGACCAGCGTCTCGATCTCGGTGACGCTGAGGCTGCGCGGGAACAGGGCCGGGTCCGGCTTCGGCTTCGGCTGGGTCAGGCGCGGTTGCGGGGCCACGGTGTCGAGCGCGCGCGCGTAGCCGGCAAAGCGGCGACCCGCGTCGAGCGCCGTCGCCCACGCCGCCTCGCCCGCGAACGCGCGGATGCGCTGCAGGAAGCGCGACGGCACGGTCGGCGAGCCCTCGCGCTTGGCCGCGCGGGTGATCACCGCGTCGCGGCAGCTCATGCCCTGCACGAAGTCGTGGGCGGCTTGGCCGAGCTGACGCTCGGGCGGGTTGAGGCCGACGCGCTCGCGCATCGGGCGGTTGAGGAAGGCGTCCGTGGTGGTCTTGCCCGGCCAGACGCCCTCGTCGAGCCCAGCGAGCACGACGCGATCGTAGTGCATCAGGCGCGATCCGAGCGGATCGAGGATGCTCAGGCGCGGGTGCGGCGCCGGACCGGCGCAAGGCACGGTGCGGTCGGCGGCGAGCGTGGTGAGGAAGGCGGGGTAGTCGTCGAAGTTGCCGGGCAGAGCAATAGAATGCCTATCGTCGGTATGGCCAACCAAATTTCTAAATTCGTCAAATAAGTCATCTAGACAATCTTGTGATTTATCTACAGCAGCCTCATCTTTATTTCCAATGCCTGACTGAAGCAACTTGAGGACCATACCATGTAGGCGAACTGCTAAAACAAGATCAAAGCGCGAGTCCCCTGCATCCGATACCTTGGCAAAGTTCAAAAGCGGCGAAAACGCCCACTCGAGGCGGTCGAGGATTGACGCGGCCAACGCCCAGTCGAGGTCGGAGAGGCGCTGCTTGGCGCGGGGCTGGTGCCTGTGCGGGGCGGCGCGCTGGGCGGCAAGCGCATCCTTCAGGCCCTGGAAGCTGCCGGCCGGCGCCGGGCCGCGCAGCACGCCGATCTCGAGGGCCGCCGCCCCGCGCACGACGTCGCCGCGCGGAAGGCCGAGGCCGACCAGCGGGTGCGCCAGGAGCGCGATGATCCGCGGCGGGATCGCGTCGCCCTGCTCGGCGTGGAGGTCGACGGCAAGCTCCGCCGAGAGCCGCGCCAGCCGGCCCGCCGAACTGCGGCTCAGCGTCGACCCGGCGCTGTCCTCGGCGACGATGTCCCAGCGGGCGAGCTCGGCGGCGACCCGCATGGCGAGCGCGCGGTCGGGCGTGATCAGGGCGGCCGTCCGGCCCGGGGTGGCGAGCGTTTCGCGCAGGGCGAGGGCGGCGATCAGCGCCTCGTCGCGCTCGTCGGCGGCCTCGGCCACGGCGAGCCCGGCGAGGCCTTCACGGCCGAGGGTGTCGCGCAGGGCCGGGTCGAGGCGCGCCCAGGCGTCGGTGGTCTCGGCCGGGCGCAGGGCCTGGGACAGCAGGGCGGCGCGCGCGGTCGCCTCGGGATCGTGGCCGCCGAGATCGACGATCGCGGCCCGTGCGAGGCCGAGGCAGCCGGGGCCGAGCAGCCGATGCAGCACGGCCTGCGGATGGCCGTGGGCGACCTCGCGGTCGAAGCCGGCGCCGGTCTCGATCGCGTCCCACCCGGCCTCGTCGAGGTCGAGGTCGAGCCCCGGAAGCACCACCGCGCCGTGCGGCAGCCCCGCCACCGCGGCGATGAGCTTGGCGGTGGCCGGCACCGAGCCGGTGGAGCCGGCGATCACCACCGGGTCGCGCGGCCGCGCGCGGGTCAGCCGCGCGGCCTCCGCCAAGACGAGGTCGCGCGCGCGCGAGACCGGATCGGTGAGGCCGCGCTCGGCCAGGATCCGCGGCCAGTTCTCGGCGGCGATCCGCACGAAGTCGAGGGTCAGGCCGAAATAGCGCGAATACTCGGCCTCGACGGCGCCCGCGATCTCCGACCAGGGCAGCCCCTCGACGGTCAGCGCGTCCATCAGGCCTTCGAGGTCGGCGGCCAGCGCCACCGCGTCGGCGGGCGAGGCCGGCACCAGGAACGGCACCTCCTCGTCGATCGGCAGCAGCGAGCGATCGACCGCCTGCGCCCAGGACTGCACCAGCCGGGCGAGGATCAGCCGGCGCTCCAGCTTCTGCATCTCGGGGTCGAGCCCGGTGGCGGCGTTCGCCACGAGCGGCATCGCGGCGAGATCCAGCTCGGCCTCGTCCGCCTCGCCGAGCGGGATCATCCGCGGCAGCAGCGCCGCCTCGCCGAGCCGCGCGGCGAGGCGCTTGGCCAGCTCCTTCGCCACCCCCGGCGTCGGCAGGTAGATCGTCACGGCGGCCAGCGCCAGCGGGTCGCCCCCGAGGTCGCCGACGAGGCGCCCGTCGAGCAACGCGTCGACCAGCGTCGGCAGGAACGGCGCGCCGCGGGTGATGGTGAAGACGTGGGATGGGGCTTCGATGTGCCGATCAGACGCCAAGCCAGACCTCACGCTGATGAGAGAAGTTGATCGGTCTTCGTCCGGCAGACAGGCTTGCACGATACAGATCGAAATCGTCGGTCAGCAGCGTCACGTCGCCCGCATCGACGGTCAGAAGGCCGGCATCCGTGAGACCCAGATAGGCAAATTCAGGTCGCCGCACCGCTTCCAGGCCGCGCACCTGAACCTCGCGCGTGCGTTCGACCATCCCGCAGAAGACGTTGAGGATGTCCGTCAGACCCGGCTTTCCGAATTGGCGAACGAGATTGGACGTCTCCGCAAGCACGTGAGGCGTGAAGAGGCAGGATTCGGCGGCGGCGATCAGGCTGAGGAGAAGCTGGAAATCCTCCACCGTGTAGGTCTGCGTTCGCTTGTGTCGCCCGATGAACGATGGCGATGCTGTACCGACTATCAGGAGGACGAGAAGGTTCGTATCGATGGCCAGTACGCGACGCATTCAGTTTTCGAGCGAGCGATTGGTGATCGAAATGAAATCGCCGTCGTGCTTGTGAAGCTTCACAACCTTGTACGTGCGCGGCAAATTCGGATTCGGGCCGATCACGTTTTCAAGCGCGCGACCTGCCGCGGCGTGACCTTTGGCAACACGAGAAAACCCGACCGTGATCAGCCAGTTGTGGTCTTCGTCGTCCAGCCGAATCTCTTCGAGCCCAATGTTGACGACGCCCTCGTCTTGAAACATGTCGGCGACGTAACCTTTTGCTTTGACGATCGCCTCCTTCACATCCATCTTCCCCTCCGTCGAATCAAGTAGGACAAGACTAGACGTTCATCTTCCGTTCTACAACGCCTCCCGCTTCGGGAAGGCTCGTGCCGTTAGGCGCCTTGCGCACTGGCCCGCACCCGCTCCTCGGCGGCGCGGATCGCGTCCGGTGTTCCGACGTGGAGCCATTGCCCGTCCAGGCGGAGGCCCGAGAGGCGGCTCGCCGCGATCGCGCGGTCGAACAGCAGGTTGAGCGAGAAGGCGCCGTCCGGCGTGTCGGCGAACAGCTCCGGCTTCAAGACCGCGACGCCCGCGTAGATGAAGGGCGCGATCCGGCGCTCGCCCCGCCGCGCGAGGCGGCCGTCGGCGGCCATCACGAAGTCGCCGGCGCCCTCGTAGCCGAGGCTGGTGGTGGTCGGCGCCACCAGGAGCAGGATGTCCATGCGCGCCGCGTCCCAGGCCTCGATGAGCCGGGCGAGGTTCGGGGTCGGGCCTTCCAGCCAGAACGAATCCGAGTTGAACACCACGAACGGATCGGCGCCGACGAGGTCCAGCGCCTTCTTCACGCCGCCGCCGGTCTCGAGCAGCGCCGCGCGTTCGTCGGAGACGACGACCTTCGGCAGGCCGCCCCGCTTGGCCAGGTGACCCTCGATCAGGTCCGGCAGGTAGTGCACGTTGACCACCGCGGTCTCGATGCCGCCTTCCGCCGCCCGGTCGAGGGCGTGGTCGATCAGCGCCTTGCCGGCGACCTCCACCAGGGGCTTCGGCACGGTGGCGGTGACCGGGCGCATGCGCTTGCCCAGGCCCGCGGCGAGGACGAAAGCGCAATTTATCGGGGATCGCGTGATCGGCGCTTGCGCGGTCGGCGGCGAGGCGGGGGTGTCGCTCATGCGCGGGGCTCGCG
>NZ_VRUW01000085.1:0-20129 GCF_008039475.1 Methylobacterium sp. WL12
CGTCGCGGCCGGAGCGGAAGTGTTTCTGCGTGCGCTGGAGCAGGTTCATCAGCCCGCCCTGACTGAGGGTGAGCCCGAACAGATCCGACAGCGCCGCCTGCAGCCGCTCGTAGGACAGCGCCTGGAAGGTCTTGAGATAGGTGGCAACCGCATGCAGCCGCGGACCGAAAGGTGTTCCCCGCGCCGCCTCCGGCACGGCTGCGACCACCCGCGTCCCGCAGGTCGGGCAGTGCACCGCCAGCCGTCGATGCTGGGTGACGGCCGGCGCGACCTCCGGCAACTCGATCTGCTCGGAAAGGCTGACGACCTCGGCCGACAGCGCCGCGTGTAGGTCGCCGCCACAGCACGAACAGTGATGGGGACGATGGTCGACGACCGCACCGGGCTCGTCGCACATCACGCGGCTACGACCCTCATGACCGGGCTTCGCCCCGCCGGGCTTCGATTGCTCCCGCCGCTCCTTGCGGTCCGTCGCGGGCGGCTTCGAAGACGTACGCGAGGTCTTCGTCGGGCGCTGCATCCGCAGCACCAACTCGATCAGCTCCTCGCGGCTCAGCCGCTCAAGATCGCTTCGGCCCATCCTACGAGAGAATCAGCGAAACCCAACCCGCGCAAGGGGGTGGGTAATTACCCCGCTCCGGCCCGACGAGCGTCAGCAGCACCGCCGCGGCGTCGGGTCCCCCGGGGCCCGGGACGACGCCGTAGGGCACGGCCCCCTTCGCCCGGGCGGCGACCGTCCAGCCCTTCGGCAGGACGGCCGCGATCCTCCGCTCCGCCGCGTCGGCCGACAGGGCGACCCCCTGACCGGCGGGGCACCCGCCTGGCCGGTCGCAAGCCGCCTGCAGGAGGAGGCCGAGCCCCGCCAGGATGCGGGCCAGGCTCACGCAGCCCTCCGTGATCGGCCGGGTCGGCCGCCGGCCGGCTCGGGGGCGAGGCGCCAGGCCGTCACTTCCGCAACGGTATGCCCTTGGTGGTGAAACGCGGCGCGCCCGGGTGGCGCGCGGGTCGCGGCTGGCCTCCCGTCTTGCCCCCCGCCTTGCCCCCTGCCTTGCCCAGGCCCGTTCCCGGCGGCTGCGAGGACGGCACGAGCTGCTCCGGCCTCGGCCCGATCAGGTCGGCGCGGCCCATCGTTCGCAGCGCCTCCCGCAGCAGGGGCCAGTTCTCGGGGTCGTGGTAGCGCAGGAACGCCTTGTGCAGCCGGCGCTGCCGCATCCCCTTGATCGCGTCGACCGGCTGGCTGCCGCCGCGCCGCACGCCCTCCAGCGGGTTAATCTCGGTGTGGTACATGGTCGTGGCGGTCGCCATGGGCGAGGGCAGGAACGTCTGCACCTGGTCGGCGCGGTAGTCGTTCTTCTTCAGCCAGAGGGCGAGGTTCAGCATGTCCTCGTCGGTCGTGCCCGGATGGGCCGCGATGAAATACGGGATCAGGTAGTATTTCTTGCCGGCCTTCTTGGCGGCGGCGTCGAACATCTCCTTGAAGCGGTCGTAGGTGCCGATGCCCGGCTTCATCATCAGGTCGAGGGGTCCGCGCTCGGTGTGCTCGGGCGCGATCTTGAGGCGGCCGCCGACGTGGTGGGTCACCAGCTCCTCGACGTATTCGGGGCTTCGGACCGCGAGGTCGTAGCGCACGCCCGACGCCACCATCACCTTCTTGACGCCCTCGACCTCGCGGACCTTGCGATAGAGCCGGATCAGGTCGTCGTGCGAGGTGTTCAGGTTCGGGCAGATATCCGGGAAGACGCAGGACGGCAGCCGGCACGCCGCCTCGATCTTCGGATCTTTGCACGCCATCCGGTACATGTTGGCCGTCGGCCCGCCGACATCCGAGATCACGCCCGTGAAGCCCGGGGTCTTGTCGCGGATGAGCTCGATCTCGCGCAGGATCGAGCCCTCCGAGCGGTTCTGGATGACGCGCCCCTCGTGCTCGGTGATGGAGCAGAAGGTGCAGCCGCCGAAGCAGCCGCGCATGATCGTCACCGAGAACTTGATCATGTCCCAGGCGGGGATCTTCGCGTCGCCGTAGGACGGATGGGGCGCGCGGGCGTAGGGCAGGTCGTAGACCACATCCATCTCCTCGCTGGAGAGCGGGATCGGCGGCGGGTTCAGCCACAGGTCGCGGTCGCCGTGGCGCTGGACGAGGGGGCGGGCGTTGCCGGGGTTGGCCTCCCGGTGCAGCACCCGCGAGGCGCGGGCGTAGGCCTCCTTGTCGTCCTTGACCTCGTCGTAGGCGGGCAGCCGGATCACGGTCTCGCCGGGGCGGCGGCCGGCGGCCTCGTCGGCCGAATCGAGGTCGTCGGCGGGCAGCTCCGTGTAGTGCTCGGGCACGCGGCGGAACAGGGCGACGCCCCGGACGGAATCGAGGTCCTGCGGCGCCGCGCCGGCCGCGAGGCGGTTGGCCACCTCGACCACGGCGCGCTCGGCGTTGCCGTAGAGGAGCAGGTCGGCCTTGGCATCCGCCAGGATCGAGCGGCGGACCTTGTCGGACCAGTAATCGTAGTGGGCGATGCGGCGCAGCGAGGCCTCGATGCCGCCGAGGATGATCGGCACGTCCTTGTAGGCCTCGCGGCAGCGCTGCGTGTAGACGATGGTCGAGCGGTCGGGGCGCTTTCCACCTTCGCCGCCCGCCGTGTAGGCGTCGTCGTGGCGCAGGCGACGGTCCGCCGTATAGCGGTTCACCATCGAATCGAGGTTGCCGCCGGTGACGCCGAAGAACAGCGCCGGCCGGCCCAACGCCTTGAACGGCTCCGCCGACTGCCAGTCCGGCTGCGCGATGATGCCGACCCGGAACCCCTGCGCCTCGAGCAGCCGGCCGATGATGGCCATGCCGAAGCTCGGATGATCGACGTAGGCGTCGCCCGTCACCAGGACGATGTCGCAGGAATCCCACCCGAGCGCGTCCATCTCGGCGCGGCTCATGGGCAGGAACGGCGCCGCGTTCCTGGATGGCCGCATCTGGCAGGCGAGGGGCGCCGGGGATCGGCTCGCAGAAGCTTGGAGGTCCATGGGGTCCGTGCATAGACCGCCGGGGGCGCAAGCTCAACGAAGGGCGCGCGAGGCGCGACCGGATCGACGCGGCCGGGACCTGCTTTCAGACCGCGCCGGACGCGGGACTCGAAGACAGGCGGAAAGCGGGCATTCCCACGTCGGCCCGGCATCCGTTCCGACAGCCGCGTCCGCGCGTCGATGGACGCGCGAACGGCGAGGCCGGGACGAGACCCGTCAGTCGACCAGGCCCGCGCCTCGGGCCGACGCCCCATCCGC
The DNA here is from genome assembly GCF_008039475.1 of Methylobacterium sp. WL12. Classification (NCBI taxonomy): domain Bacteria; kingdom Pseudomonadati; phylum Pseudomonadota; class Alphaproteobacteria; order Hyphomicrobiales; family Methylobacteriaceae; genus Methylobacterium; species Methylobacterium sp. WL12. The sequence continues at coordinate 3,262 of NZ_VRUW01000085.1, forward strand.
CCCGCGCCTCACCACACCACCGCCTGCCCGTCGCGGCGCGGGTCGCTGGCGGCGGCGTAGCCTTCGATGGCCGGGTCGCCCATGCGCCAGATGAACTGGCCGGCGCCGAAATCCTGGTAGCTGTCCTGGATCACGTCGACCCGGTGGCCGCGGGCGACGAGGCCGTCGAGGGTGTCCTGCGCCATGGCCGCTTCGGCGTTGATCTCGAAGCCCTGGTTGAAGCGCCAGCGCGGGGCGTCGCAGGCGGCTTGCGGGTTCTGGCCGTGGTCGATCATCCGCACCAGGGTCTGCAGGTGGCCCTGCGGCTGCATGTTGCCGCCCATCACCCCGAAACTCATCACCGGGGCGCCGTCCTTGGTGAGGAAGCCGGGGATGATGGTGTGGAACGGGCGCTTGCCCGGCGCGACGCAGTTCGGGCTCGCTGCGTCGAGGACGAAGCCGTAGCCGCGGTTCTGCAGCGACAGGCCCCAGTCCGGCAGCACGACGCCAGAGCCGAAGCCCATGAAGTTCGACTGGATGAAGCTCACCATCATGCCGGATTCGTCGGCGGCGGTGAGGTAGATCGTGCCGCCGCGCACCGGATTGCCGGCGCCGAAATCCTGGGCGCGGCGCGGATCGATAAGCTTGGCGCGCGAGGCCAGGTAGGCGTCGTCGAGCATCTCCTCGGGGCTCACCCGCATCGCGAAGCCGTCGGCGACGTACCGGTAGGTGTCGGCGAAGGCGAGCTTCATCGCCTCGATCTGCAGGTGCTGCGCCGCCGCGCCGTCCACCGCCATCCCGGCGAGGTCGAAGTTCTGGAGGATGCCGAGCGCGATCTGCGCGGCGATGCCCTGCCCGTTCGGCGGGATCTCGTGGAGCGTGTAGCCGCGGTAGTCCTTCTTCGTCGGCGTCACCCATTCCGGGCGGTAGGCGGCGAGGTCCGCCACCGTCATCGCGCCGCCGTTCTCGCTCGCGTGCCGCGCCATGGCCTCGGCGATCTCGCCCTCGTAGAAGGCCTTGCCCTTGGTCTCGGCGATGGCGCGGAGCGTCCGCGCGGCGGCCTTGAGCGTCACCAGTTCGCCGACGTCCGGCGCGCGGCGGCGGGGCAGGAAGAACTCGGCAAAACCCGGCTGGCGCACGAGGTCGGGGACCTGCGCCGCGGCGGCCCATTTCTGCTGCACCACGATCGGCGCAAGGTATCCGCGCTCGGCGATCTCGATCGCCGGCTCCATCAGGTCGGCGAAGGGCAGCTTGCCGAAGCGCTCGGACAGGGCGACCCAGGCGCCGACGGCGCCGGGCACCGTCACCGAATCCCAGCCGCGCATCGGCGGGCGGGCGGCCGGCCCGTATTTCCGCGCGAAGTAGTCCGGCGTCCAGGCGGCCGGCGCCCCGCCCGAGGCGTTGAGGCCGTGCAATTCCTTGCCGTCCCAGAGGATGCAGAAGGCGTCCGAGCCGAGGCCGTTGCTGCACGGCTCGGTGAGCGTCTTGGCCGCGGCGGTGGCGATCGCGGCGTCGACCGCGTTGCCGCCCTTCCACAGCATCCGCATCCCGGCCTGCGCCGCCAGCGCGTGCGAGGTCGCGACCACGTTGCGGCCGAACATCGGCATGCGGATCGAGGGGTAGGCGGAGGTCCAGTCGAAGGTTTGCGACATGTCGGGTCCCAGATACCGAGCGGACGTACCGGCGTCAGGCTGAGATTCGTGCGAAGCCTCAGCGCGCCTGCATGCGCAACGCGCCGTCGAGCCGAATGGTCTCGCCGTTGAGCATCGGGTTGCGGACGATCGCCAGCACGAGGTCGGCGTATTCCTCCGGCCGGCCGAGGCGGGCGGGGAAGGGCACCGCGGCCCCTAAGCTGTCCTGGACCTCCTGGGGCAGGCCGAGGAGCATCGGCGTGCCGAAGATGCCGGGCGCGATGGCGCAGACGCGGATGCCGAGCGGCGCGAGCTCGCGGGCCGCCGGCAGCGTCAGCCCGACGATGCCGGCCTTCGAGGCGGCGTAGGCGGCTTGTCCCACCTGGCCCTCGTAGGCGGCGATCGAGGCGGTGGAGACGATCACCCCGCGCTCGCCGCCCTCGAGCGGGTCGAGCCCGGCCGCGCCCGCCGCCACCAGCCGCATCAGGTTGAACGAGCCGACCAGGTTGACCTGGATCACCTTCGCGAAGGCTTCGAGCGAGGCCGGCCCGTCGCGCCCGACGATGCGGGCGGCCGGGGCGATGCCGGCGCAGTTCACGAGGATGCGGGCGGGGCCGTGCGCCTCGGCCGCCCGCGCGATCGCCGCCTCGGCGCTCGCCGCGTCCGCCACGTCGCAGGCGATCCCGATCCCGCCGACCGCCTCGGCCTGCGCGGCCGCCCCGTCGAGGTCGAGCAGCGCCACCCGCGCGCCGGCCTCGGCCAGCGCCCGGGCGGTCGCCGCCCCGAGCCCGGAGGCTCCGCCCGTGACGATCGCCGAGAGACCCTGGATCTTCATCGCCCGCTTCCCGCCGGAGGACCGCGTGCGCGACGCGACGCCCGATCTCTAGCGGATCGGACGGCGGGTGGAAGGGTGCGGTGCGAACGGACGGGGCTTGCGCGACGCGCACTGCCCTCTGAAGGGGCTACCGTCTTTCGCCATTTCGCTACGGCCGCTGATGACGCGCGGGTCCCCCTCTCCCCGCACGCGGGGAGAGGCCCGGCCGCACCCCGTCGTGCAGCCGGGAGGCGAAGCCGAAGCGGGGGTGAGGGGGCGATATCGGATGAGCCTCATCCGGGTCGGCCCTCTCACCCTCGGCTGCCGCCTTGCCGCGACGACGACGAGGTCGTCGCAGCCCTCTCCCCGCAAGCGGGGCGAGGGGATGCGCGCGAAGCGAATCGCCAGGAGCGGAGATGTTTGAATCTGGTCGGCAAAAGGGGCGGCGCGGCGTCGTCGAGACGGGTGAGACTCGAACGCCGCCTCAGCGCGGCGGCGGCTCGTTGTACATCGGGACGCTGTCGTTGCGCGGCAGGTAGGCGCGCACGACTGGGCCGTAGGCGCGCGGCCCGGCATGGACGCCGTAGCCGCGATCGAAGCCGGGCAGGGGCCGCGGCGGGAGGCGGCGCGGCGCGAAGCGCGGGGGCGCCTCGGCGTAGCCCGGCCCCTGGGCCGCGGCGGGCCCGGCGGCGAGCGTCGCCAGCAGGCCCGCGAGAGCGGCGAGGGGGAGCGAGGTCCGAACGGGCATCGGGGTCATCCGGCGCGAGGGAAGGCGGTCGGCGAAGCGCCGATCAGAACTTGACGGCCGCGCCGCCGCGGACGGTGTTCAGGTTGGCCTTGTGCCCGTCGAAGTCGTTGAACAGCACGTACTGGTATTCGGCGCGCAGCAGGATGCTCGGCGTGATCGCGTATTCGAGGCCCCCGCCCAGCGCGATGCCGCCCACCGTCTTGGTCTTCGACCGGCTGAGATAGTTCGTGTAGGGGACGCCCGTCGTGGGATCGGTCTGGCTGAACGTCCCGGTGCGGTAACCAAAGTTCTCGACGTAGGCCGGCTTGCCGGTCGTCAGGGCCTGGTTGGCGTTGAAGGTGGTGGCGTTGTAGCCGGAATCCTGAATGAAGACACCGTCCGCGATGCGGGCGCGGCCGATCGCGAAGCCACCCGTCACGTAAGGCAGGAGGTTGCCGAACGCGTAGCCGGCGCGGGCGCGGATCGTTCCGAAATCGTTGATCTTCGTGCTCGAGGCGCCCTGCAGGCCGACCGTTTCGAGATAGCCGAGGCTGTTCGTCTTGATCCGGGAGATGCTATCCGACGACCCGCCGCCGCGCCCGAAGCTGGTGTAGTCGACCTCGATGCCGACGACGACGTCATCGTATTGGAAGTTATAGCCCGCGTATCCGCCAAAGCTCACGTCGCCGACGCGCCGGGACCTGGACGTCAACAGGTTGGAGGCGCCGAAGTCCGATTCGGCCGTCGAGTCGTGCGTCCGCTGGAAGATCAGCGGCTGGTACGACTTCTGGAATCCGAGGGCGGCCGAGCTGTAGCCGCCGTGCCCGCCGAGATACACGCCGCTCCAGTCGATCGTCGTGACGGCGGCCGGCGGGTCGTAGTCGGGGCCGCGCAGAAAATCGTAGTCGAGGTCGGCGGCGCGCGCCGCGGTCGGGCCGGCGAGGCTCAGGGCGGCAAGAAGTGCGTGGGAAGTCTTACGCATCACGGTCGTCCTCGGGGCGGCAGCACCGCCGCACTACGAAACCTGTTCTGTCTTGATAGGGAGGTAACCTTAATGTCGGGTTTCCACCGCGGCCGATATGCTGTGCCGATGCGAGGCACCGCGCACACATGACGGCCGTCGCCCGCCGGCCCGTCGCGATAAGAGGGAATGCCCGAGCGTGAACCGGATGCCGGCGAGGCGTCGGACGGCCCGCCGTCCGCGCGGGTCGTCGGGGGCCGTCCTTCCGCGCAAGGCGAGTCGCGGACGGCCCGAGGCCGTCCTGCGGCCCGTCCTGATCGCCGTCGAGAACCCGGCTCAGTTGCCGTAGGCGGTGTTGCCGACGCCGACGAGGTTCGGCAGGCCGCCGAGGCTGCCGACGCCGCCGAGGTCGTAGCGCAGGCCGAGGCGGAACTCGTTGGCGGCGAGGTCCTTCAGGCGCGTGCCGCCGTTGTAGGCGTCCAGCCCGCTCTTGGCGTTGCCGAAGTCGACGTAGCGGTAGGCCGCGTCCACGCTGAAGCCGCCGCCGACAGCATAGGAGACGCCGCCGGTGAGCGCCCAGGCCAGCGAGGCGACGGCGCGGCTCGGGCGCGTCACGGCGGTGCGCGGGCCGGTGCCCGGGTTGCCGTCGCAGGAATCGGCCGTGCAGGTGGTCTGGGTGTAGCCGCGGGCGACGCCCATGTCGGAGAAGCCGATTCCGGCGCCGACATAGGGCGTCAGCCCCCACCAGGTGCCGAGGTCGGCGTAGACGTTGACGAGGCCGGTCAGCGCGGAGACCTGCGCCGCCTCGACGTTGTAGCCGGTGGCGAAGTTCGAGCGCGAGGAGTAGGCGCGGTAGCGCGCGGGCCCGCGCTGGTCGATGGTCGCGTCCACGCGCAGCCACGGGTTGATCCGGTAGCCGACGCCACCGCCGCCACCGGCCGCATCGCTGAGGCGCAGGCCGACGAGGGGCGGCATGCCGGGATCGTTCGCATCCGCCCGGGTGTCGTCGTGCGGGCGCCCGTAGACCGATTCCGTGAAGTCGGCCCGCAGGTACCAGCCGCCGCCGACCTCGACCGGCGGCGCGGCCGGCGGGGGCGGGGGCGCCAGGTCGGCGGCCTCGGCCGCTCTAATCCCGAGACCTTGTCCGAGCCCAAGGAGAAGCAGCGCCGTGGCGGCGAAGCGGCGTTCGAGCGCAGCCATGGGGACGTCCTTACGCAAGACCTGACATCGCATCCCGCAGGACACCTTGCGAAGACTGGTAAACCACAAATCTTGTGAACGGCTTAACCGTATTCGTTCGGGTCTTCGTCGGCGCCGAAACGCAAGAAGCCGGCGCGGATGCGATCCGCGCCGGCTTCGAAGATGGCGTGCCGAAGGCTCAGTACTTGCGGACGAGCGGGCCCGGGGCCGGCTGATAGTCGTTCATCAGCGGCGGCAGCGGCGCGGCGACGAGGCCGCCGAGCATGTAGCGCACGCCGATCTTCACGTCGTGGGCCTCGATGTCCTTGACCTTCACGCCGGCCCCGGCCTCGCCGCAGCAGGTGGAGAAGCTGGCGCCGGTCGAGGCATGGCCGAGGTTCAGGTAGCGGTAGGCGAGTTCCACCTTGAACGCGTCGGTGACGTTGTAGGCGAGGCCGGCGTGGAGGGCCCAGGCGAAGCTGCCGGTGGTCTTGTCCTTGTAGGACTTGGTGTTGGCCTGGTTGTTGTAGACCACGTTGCCGTTGGCGTCGTAGACAGGAGCGTAGTTGTAGGTCGGGGGTGCGCAGGGGCAGCCGCCGCCGTATTGCGGGTTGCCGTAATCGTAGGCGTAGGACGCGCTGGTGTACTGGCCGTTGCTGCCGTAGCCCGAGACGTGGTTGAAGGCGTAGCCGGCGCCGGCGCCGACGAACGGCGTGATGCCGTACCAGGTGCCGAGGTCGAAGTAGGCGTTGGCGAGCACGACGGCCGAATCGAAGTGGCCGCTCGACTTGTTGATGCCGTAGGAGCCGAGCCCGTTCTCGTCGGTGTAGCCCTTGTAGTACTCGCTGCCGCGCAGGCCGGTGGAGTAGCGATACTCGCCGGTCACGTCGGCGCGCAGGAACGGGGTGAACTGGTAGCCGACGCCCGCTCCGGCGAAGCCGCCGCCGCCGACCTCGTTGCCGTAGGAGCGGTTGGCATCCGGGTAGGGGTTGTAGTCGTAGGAGGTGCTGTACTTCGCCCGGTCGTAGACGCTGGCGCCGACGTCGCCGCGCAGGTACCAGCCGCCGCCGACTTCGATCGGCGGTGCGTAGGGCGGCGGGGGCGGGGGCGGCAGCAGGTCGGCGGCCGCTGCGAGGGAAGGCGCGCCGACGCTCGCCGCGAGCGTCAGGGTGCGCACCAAAGCGACGAGCTTGGAGCGGGCCATAAGAATTCCTTCACGCTTTGATGTGCCGGAAGCTTGCGGTGCCGGCTCTGCTGACAACACGGACCATGCCGGCAAGGTCTTAAAGCTGGCTTAACGTTAAAACTTAGCGTTATGGATTGTTTGAAGCTCGCAATCGTCGAACGCCGCTCTTGCACGGACACGGACACAATCGCCGTCCCGGACGTTGCCTGCACAGCCTTCACCCAGCGAGATCCTCATGACGCGCCTGTTCATCGCCGACGTCCGGACCCCATCCGGCCCGCGCCCCCTGGTCACGGTGCGGGCGGCCTCGGAAGCCGAGGCGCTGCTCTTCCTGGAGGCGCGCTACCCCGAGGACCGGATCGAGGCGGTGGCCGAGCCCGCCGAGTGGGCCAGCGACGCGGCCACCGGGTCGGAGCCCGGCGACATCCGCGAGCATGCGGGCAGCAGCTGGCCCAGCAGCCGGCAGGCGCCCGCCGGCACCTGACATGCTGCCCGACGACGTGCGCGCCCTCGCGCTGATGCTGCCGGAGGCGATTCCGGGCGCGCACAAGGGCAACCCGGATTTTCGCGTGGGCGGCCGGGTCTTCGCGACCCTGTGGACCGAGGAGGACCGCCTGGTGCTGCGGCTGTCGCCGGAGGACCAGGCACGCCTGCTGGAGGCCGACCCGGACCTGTTCTCGGCCATCGACGGCGCCTGGGGCCGCCGCGGCTGGACCAACCTCGACCTCGACGCCTGCGAGGAGGAGCTTTTGCGCGACGCCCTGCTCGCGGCCTGGCGCGCGACAGCCCCGGCCGGGCTGGTCTCGACCTACGACGCGATGGCGTGAGGGCGACCGTGCTGTGGGCCGGAGCTCGTGCTCGGCGCCGCATACCTGAGGCCCGGTACGACCGCCCGGATCGTGTCGGCGCTTTCCGCAAGGCGCCGTTCGTCGCCCGAGCGGCGACTGGGCTCGCGGCGGCGGACCGATCTGAGCACCCGGGCTCGCGAACGTCGGCCAAGGCCTCGGCAGGCCGCCGTCGCGGCGATTTCTGAGGTCGGCCGGGATCGTCGCCCCATGGGCCGGCGGCGCATGCCTGGGATCCCGCTCAGCCGTCGGCGCGGCGCGTGACCAGCGCCATCACCCACGGGTTGAACCCCGTGCCCAAGAGCGAGCGGGGCATGCGGGCGACGTAGGCGCGTGCCGTCGGGCGCGCGAAGGCCGGAACCCGCGAGAAGTCGAGAAACCCGCCGATGCTGCGAGCCTCCATCCCGTAAGGCAGGCCCTCGAGGTAGCGATGCACGTCCGGGTAGGCCCAGAGAAAGTTGTCCCCCCAGGTCCGGTGGACCGTCGCGCCGAGCCGGCGCGCGAGCCAGCGCTCCCAGGCGGTCGCCCGGCTGTCGGGACCGTGGGCCACGTCGATCGGAAAGGCGCGGTTGGGGCCGCCGATCAGCATCCGCCCACCCGGCGAGAGGACGCGGAAGATCTCCCGCAGCCACTGTCGGCGGACCGCGTGCCAGTCGGGACGGCGGTCGGCGTGTCCGTCGGTCGTGCCGACGTGCTCGATGGCGCCGAAGGTGAATGCGAAGTCGATGCTGCCGTCGAGGAACGGGAGCTCGAACGCGTCCGGATCGACCAGGTAGAACCGGTCGGCGCTCCGGCCGGCCGAAGACCAGCGGCGCGTCAGCCCCGGCAGGTCGATGCCGTAGCTCTCGTAGCCCTCCGTTTCGAGAGCCACCGCCATGCCGCCCATGCCGCAGCCGACGTCCAGGACGGTCCGAACCGGAGCCTCCCGCACGATCGGCAGGACGAAGGCCCGGGCCTTGGCCGCCTGGAAGTCGTTCTGCGCGTCGACGTAGGCTTCGTCGCAGGTCTCGTCCCGCGTCCAGGTGCGCGGTAGGAGGCCGTGATAGCCGTCGAGGGTCGTGATGGATGATCTCAGCATCGCGTTGGGCTCCCTCCGACCGTGTCGTAGGGTCGGAATCAGCGGGAAGAACCAGGGCCGTTCCACATCTGCCTCGCTCGACCCACGATCGGGCAAGGCAGGAGCGAAGGCTCCCATCGTTGCTATTCATGATTGCGTGAAATCACCGCATGCAACCGCGTAGAGAACGTAGGCGCGGATCGCGCGACGCGGTCGACAGCGTCGAGGATCGCTCCCCGCCCTCCCCGAAAGTTCGGACCACCGAGGCACCGACGTGAGGCGCCCCCGATGTCTCTCGAAAGCGGCATCCGGTTTCGAGACGGGAATCGAGAACGGTTATCGCGCACCGAAAAATCCTGATGCGGCGCCGAGATCCGTCGAACGTCCGCCCGGTCAGGATCTGATACCAGACCTCAATGAGCCCGACTCATCGAGGTCTGGCCCCCGCGACTGCGGGGCGGCGGCAATCCGCCGGACCTCATGGGTTCCTACCCATGAGACTTGGTAGGAGACCCTTCCCCGCGCCTGCCCCCGTCCGGGAAGCTGCGTGAGCCGGCGCGACGGCGGTATGCGCTGCTGCCGGCTCCGCCCGGAAACGGACCGTCGCAGATCCACGCCGGGCCGTCCTCCGCTCGCGACACCGATCCCGGCCGGGCCCGCCCCTAAAGCCGGAAATCCTCGCCGAGATACAGCCGCCGCGCGTCGGCGTTGGCGACGATCTCCTCCGGGGTGCCCTCGGTGAGGATGCGGCCGGAATGGGCGATGTAGGCGCGGTCGATCAGGCCCAGCGTCTCGCGGACGTTGTGGTCGGTGATCAGCACGCCGATGCCGCGCTGCTTGAGGTGCTTGACCAGGTCCTGGATGTCGCCGACCGCGATCGGGTCGATGCCGGCGAAGGGCTCGTCGAGGAGCATGAAGGTCGGCGACGAGGCCAGCGCCCGGGCGATCTCGCAGCGGCGGCGCTCGCCGCCGGACAGCGCGATCGACGGGGATTTGCGCAGCCGCGCGATGTCGAACTCTTCCAGCAGCGAATCGAGCTTTTTCGCCCGCGCCTTGCGGTCGGGTTCCGCGACCTCGAGCACCGCGCGGATGTTGTCCTCGACCGTCAGGCCGCGGAAGATCGAGGCTTCCTGGGGCAGGTAGCCGATGCCGAGGCGCGCGCGCTGGTACATCGGCAGGTGGGTGATCGGCAGGCCGTCGAGGGTGATGTGGCCGCGGTCGGCCGCCACCAGCCCGGTGATCATGTAGAAGATCGTGGTCTTGCCGGCGCCGTTCGGCCCCAGCAACCCGACCGCCTCGCCGGTCCGCACCGTGAGCCCGGCCTCGTGCACCACCGTGCGCGCGCCGTAGCTCTTGCGCAGGCCGCGGACGTGGAGGATGCCGGGGCCGCCCTCGACCTCGGCCGGGACGGCATCGGGCCTGGCGCGGCCGAGCACCCGCCCGAGCCAGGACGGGCGCGGGCTCGCGGTCTCGGATCGGTGCGGGGAGAGGGCCTGTCCGCCGGAGACGCCGAGCGAACCGCTCAATTGGCCTGGGCCCGGGTCTTGGCCTCGCCTTTGGCTGCGTCCGCCTTGACGGCCTCCGCCGGCTTCGGCGCAGTTTTGGCGATGCCGGCCGGCTGGGGGCAGCCCTTGGCGGACTTGTTCGCGTCGGACTTCTCGCCCGGTACGAACAGGGCCGAGACGCGGCCGCCGGGCACCGGGTCCATGTTCGCGCGGCCGGTGTTCATGTCGTAGACGAGGCGCTGGCCGCGGGTGACGTTCTGGCACTGGCTCAGCACGACGTTGCCGGTGAGCACGATGCGCTTGGCGGCCTGGTCGAACACCGCGCTGTCGCCGGTGGCGACCTGGTCCTTCTGCACCACCGTGACCGGGCCGGCGCAATCCACCTTCTGGATGCCGTTCTCGCCCATGCTGGCGGCGTCTTTCGGCTTCTCCTCGGCCTCGGCGCCCGGGTTCGCCTTGTCCTTGTCCTTCGTGTCCTTGTCCTTGCCGCGCTTGTAGTGGACCGTCATCGTCGAGCAGCGGATGGTGCTGTCGCCCTGCACGGCCACGACGTTGCCGGCGAAGATCGCCTTGCTCTCGCGGTCGAACACGTCGAGGCGGTCGGCGTCGATCTTGATCGGCTCCTTGCCGCCGCCCATCGCGCCGAACGGCGAGGCCGCGTCCTTCTTGGCCGCGGCCGGGGCGGCCGGCTTCTCGGCCCGGGCGGGCGCGGCCGCCAGCGTGGCGGACGCGAGCGCGGCGGCGAGAAGCGCGAAGAACCTGAAATGCCGCGCAGACGCGAGCGGGCGGGTCATGGGCGGCCGTCCGTCGGCTCGGCCGAGGAGGTGAGGACGCGCAGCGGCACCTTCGGCTCGGCCTTGCCGTCAACCTTGCCGTCCGCCTTGGAATCCTTGGCCTTGTCCTGGTGGAACACGGTGTGGACGTTGCCGATGAAGGAGATCACCCGGCCGTTCTCGACCACGTCGAGCCCGTCGGCGACCACCTGGCCGCTCGGCACCGACACGGTGACGGTCTCGGAGGACTTCACGCTGCCGGCCTTGAAGTCGACGGCGGCCGATTGCAGCCGCGCCTCCTCGCCCTTGTCGGTCCAGATCCGGATGTCCTGCTTGAGGTCGAGGGCTTCGCGCGTCGTGTCGAACAGGCCCGTGGCCGCCTCGATCCAGGCGAGCCCGCCCTTCTCGTCGGTGGCGACGTGGCCGCGCATCGCCTCGAGCTCGATCAGGCTGGGCTTGCGCATGTCCTGGAGCGCCGCCGTGGCGGTCACCTCGTAGCCGCGGTCGCCCTTGCGGAAGCCCGACAGCTTCGGGTTCTCCATCCGCACCTTGGTGCCCGACAGCGTCACCGGCCCGACGCTGACGCCGGGAAGCACCGCCGCGAACGGGTTGAACAGCCAGGCCCCGAGCGCGATCACCGCGCCGCCGGCGACGAGCGGGAGCACCCGGCGGAGCGTGCGCACCTGGGCGCTGTGGCGGTGGGCGCGGGCATGCGCGCGGCTGCGGCGCAGGTCGGCCTGACCGCCCCCTTGCCCGAACCCATCCCTCTCGACCGCGTCGACGACCTGCATGACGATTCCGATGCGCGACGCTGGAGCGCGACGCGCCCGCGAGCCCGGCCCCGACGCATCACGCGCCACGCCGACTCGTTCCGGGATGCGCCCGGCCGATGGCGAAGTTATGGCCCAAGCGTTTCCGAATGTTCAACCATCGCTGGCATCGGGATGCCCTGAGGGGGCGAATTCGGCCGATGCGTCGTGCGTTCGCGCACAAGGATGGTGCGGCCGTCCCCTCATCGCATGCGGCGCGTCCTCGCCGCCCGGGAAGGAACATCGCTCCCGAACGATCCAGCGCCGCCCGATCACCGGCTCCCCCTCCCCCGCACCCAAGTCGGGCTTGCCCGACTTGGACGCACAGGGTGCGGATCGCGGGCAAGCCCGAGATCCGTCGGGGGGAGGGAAGCGGCGGCTTCGTTTGCTTGATACAGAGAGAATAGAGCGGTGGATCAGGCCTGCGCGGCGTCGGCCGGCGCGCCGGCCTTCGGGCCGCCCTTGGCGACGCCGACGAGGGCCGGGCGCAGGGTGCGGTCGCCGATGACGTAGCCGGACTGCACCACCTGCACGACGGTGCCGGCCGGCACCTCCGGGTCGGGCACCTCGAACATCGCCTGGTGGCGGTTCGGGTCGAAGCGCTGGCCCTTGGGCTCGACCACCTTGACGCCGTGGCGCTCCAGGGTCTTGGCGAGGTCCCGCTCGGTCAGCTCGATGCCGTCGATCAGGCCCTTCAGCGCGCCCTCGGCCGAGGCCCGCGCCTCGGCCGGGACGCTGTCCAGCGCCCGGCGGATGTTGTCGGCGACGTTGAGCACGTCGCGGGCGAAGTTCGTCACCGCGTAGGTGCGGCCGTCGGCGACCTCGCGCTCGGTCCGGCGGCGCAGGTTCTCCATCTCGGCCAGCGTCCGGAGCGTCCGGTCCTTGAGCTCGTCGCGCTCTGCGGTCAGCGCCGCGAGCTTGTCGTCGGCCGGGGCGGCCTGCGCCTCGGGGGCGTCGTGCGGGGCCTCGTGCGCCACGCCGGCCCCGGCCTCGACCGTGTTCTGGCGCGGGTCGTCGTGCTGCATGTCGTTGCTCGTCATCGCGAAAAGGGCTCGCCGGCTGATTTCGGGGTCCGCGCTGATATCAGGCGCGCGGCCTGCGAAATCAACCCGTCCGCATCGGCCGGTTCGTCGTGGCTCGGCGTGGGGCCGCACAGTCCGCGTGGGAGGGGCCAACCGTCTGATTTCGGATGTTACTCGCAATCTTGCGATAAGAGGCATGCTGATTGAATGTCTAGGTCAGGCGATGCACATACAGAGTTAATGCCAAGTGCGTCGATGTCGATCATCGCGCCTGGAACGCCCTCACATCTCGATCCAGAGATGGCGCATTGCGATCGTGTTGAGACCGTTAGCGCGGGTATGTTGGGACTTAAGGATGGCTCGCCGCCTGGTTGTGTCGTGGTCTTCGATTTCGAGTCGGTCGTCGGCACTCCAGAGCGGTGCGGCGGTCGCCGCCAAGTCATCGATCCAAGTGCCGAGTTCGCGCTGCCAATGTGGGATATTCCCAGTCTGGACATAGCCAATCATAGCGGCAAACGCATGGTTGGCGGCATGGGCGCCGCTCTTGAACCGCTGGATCCCGCCCGTGGAGCTAATGTTGCTGTACAGATATTCGCGCGGATCGCGCTTCCTGGCGACCGGGGTGGGGAGCCGCTTGCATTCGATCGGGAGTAGAATGTCATATCGCGAATAGTGGCGATCGCCGATCCAAATCGAACAGTCGCTTGGCTTGGCTGCAATGTCGAGATTGCGACCGCCTTTGATGTCATCACGCGTCTCGCGTTGAAATTTGAAGGCGTCGAAACCCGGGGCGGCGCGGGCGGCATCGTTCAGGAAATCGCACAGCTGATCGGAGAGCGCATCCTCGGCTGTTTCCGGCGGCCGCATCTCGTCATCCCGCCAAAAGGGCAGCGCCTCGGCGATAAAGGCGACGAGCGTGCGAAGCTGGGTCGCGGGCTGATGCAACCCGATCCGCAGCCCCTCGGTAATCGGTCTGCTTTCCCTGCCGTCTGCCAGCACGAACTAGTAACCCTGAGCCCGAAGGTCGGCGAGCACCTCGTCGGCGTCGCGCAGCCCGATTGATCGCATCCAGAAGCGCAGCCGGTCCGGCTTGATCAGGAACAGCAAATTGTCATCGTAAATCCGGGCAATCCGCGTGACCGATACACTCTCACTGCGCTGTTCCCGGATTAGCGCATCAACCCGCCCGCGCAGCGTCTCGCTATCCGACCAGTCGATTTCCACCGCGCCGAAGGAATAGGGCTGGCAGATGATCCCAGGCCAGGATTGACTGGGGTGCGCCACGAGTGGGTTGTCGCGGTATAGGTGGTTAATCGCGGCGAGAAAAGTTTCGTTGAAAGCCGGGAGTACAGCCTGACCAGAACTCTTCAGCGCGACCGATTGGTCACCCCTGCGGATCAGGTCGCGCTGATAAGCGACGATGTCGTGCACAAGGATAGCCTCGCTTGCGCTCAGCCCGAGATCGCCTGACTCAGGGAACGGAAGGTCGAAAATGTCGCCTGTGCTTGTCGCTGTGGCCTTCTTGTTAAACAACCGAAAGCTTGTCGCGGCAGCATAGGCCGACAGGCAATTCCGGTTCATTGAAATGAAGTCCGACACCGCAAGTAGGTCCGGGGTGTCCGAGTCGTCGCCCGAAAAGCCGACAATCTCGTCGGCAAAAGTCATATAGCCTTTGTCCCAGAAACCTTGATCAAGATTTTCCTGCTTGCGCACGAGCAGAAGCGGGGCTTGAAAAGCCCGCTCCGACCGCACGTCCGAAATTGGCACACGCGGCGCGGTCTTCACCTTGGCACTATTGATTCCATGCGGACCGATTGCGTCGGGGGGCATCATCGGCTTGCCCCAAATATGGTCATGCGAATTCTTGTGAATGCGATTGCCGCGCATGAAGCCTTGGCCGCGTTCCCAGCCTTTTACCTGGGCAAAGGTACCAAGCGTTCGCATCTCCGCCAGCCGCCGCACCAGATCCACCACACGCTGTGTGCCGAGCAATCCCGCGCGCCACGTGCGATAGTCCGCCAGATCCTCACCGCGCGCTATCCAATGCATGTCATAGTAGTCGATGTCGAAACTCTGCTCGGCATCCGCCTTGCCGCTGCGCCGAAAAATCGCGTGAAGAATTTTGCGCGTGCCCTCGGGCTCACCCGCCAGCGCGACGACGACGACGATCTGCGTGTCGCCACCCCCCTTTGAGAACAGGCCGCGGACTGAAACGAAGTCCAAGATCTCGCGAACGTCCCATTTTCCAAAGATATGTCTGCGTAGCCCTTTTGAGTTGAGATTGTAGAGGAGGCCTGCTGGCTGAATCATGCTAATCACCCCGCCGTCTGTGAGCATATCCTGCGCAGAGACGAGAAAGAGATAGGCGAGCTGGTCGTTGGGGAGCTTCTCGGCCAAGTTCTGCCTGAAGGCCTTGGCAGCGCGAACGGCGCCTGGCGTCGACAGCGACGACTTGAATGGCGGATTGCCGATGATCACGCCGACTCGCTTGGCTATTAGGCCCTGCTCGCGTGCCGCGAAGAAGCAGCTTGGATGCAGCGTCGCGCCTTCGAGTTCAGGGAAAAGCCGGACGCTTTTACGGATATGCTCGGGCTCGAGCGCTTCGCACAAAGCGAGGCACAGGCTGAACGCCGCGAGCTTGATAGCTCCGGGCTCCAGGTCAATGCCATGGACACGCGTCAGCAACGCCTTCAGATCTTTGACCTTCGGTCGCGCCCAAGCGTTTCGCATCCGCCAGTGCAGGACGAGCCGCTTATAGGCTTCAACGAGATAGACGGCCGACCCGCATGCTGGGTCGAGGATCACCTCGTCCCGCTCAATCAAGCGGTCGATGCGCTCCCAGCTCAGCGCCTCGTCAAGCATCAATCGGACGAGCGCCGGAGGCGTGTAGATCGAGCTATCCTTGTCTTCCACGAACAGTTGGTAGATGTTGCTGATCAACTCAACTGGAAGGTCCCGGAAAGAATAGAGGCGCCAGAAGCTTCCTTGACCATGCGTGTCATGCAGGCCTTCGATGAGATCGGCAAAGGCGGCGAGCTGCGTGCTCTCGACGAGCTCGGTCCGCAGATCGTCATCCAGTTCGAAAACATGCCCGTTGAAGCGCTTCTCAAGCGCCGCAAGCAGGCGGACCACCGGCTTGCCGGCACGCATCACATCGGCAAAAGTCCGTGCGCCAGAATGAAACTGCGCAAAATACTCCGCCTCAAGGGCATTGCGTTCGTCGAGATAGGCGATCAGTAGCGAAAGAATTAGCAATCGGCGCTGCAAACCCTCGCTGAGTAGGGAGCCCGCCTTGATCTTCGTGTAAAGGCCGAAGATATTATCAACGAGATGGCGATGTGCCGAGTCTGTGTCCGACACGAGCTTCGCGCAGACGGCAGGGTCGTCCCATAGGGTTCCGTTGCGCAGCCGTTCGAAGTTCCACCAAGCAGTTGCACGTGCCTCTGCCGTAGCGATATTGGCGACGAGGCTAACGTAAGCGCTCGGTGACGGCTGCCTTGTGCGGATAGGGTCTGGGTCTGGATACAGGGGATGGCGCGGGATGGCGCTGTATCGGCCCTGTGTCTGGACCTATGACGAACGCTCCTCACATCGTGGTTGCGGGAACGCGACGGACCTGGTCGTCGGAGCACAAGGGGGCGATCCTTGCCGAGGCGGAGGATCCGGCGACGACGGCCTCCGCAGTGGCGCGCCGGCACGGGCTTCATTCGAGTCTGCTGTTCCGCTGGCGCCGCGCTCTCCGGACAGAAGCATCGCCGCCACCGGTGGCGTCCCGCCCGAGCTTCGTTCCACTTGCGCTGCCGGCTCCGCAACCTCCCGTCCGGGACGAGCCGCCCCGCCCCGGCGCCATCGAGATCGAGCTGGCCGGCGGTCATCGGCTGCGGGCCGAGGCGGGCGCGGACGTGGTGCTCCTGCAGGGTGTGATCGCGGCGTTGCTGGGACGATGATCCCGGTTCCCTCCGGCTCGCGGGTCTGGCTGGCGACCGGCCACACCGACATGCGCAAGGGCTTCGACGGGTTGGCCAGTCTCGTGCAGGATCACTTGGCGCGTGATCCGTTCTCGGGACAGGCCTTCGTCTTCCGCGGTCGGCAGGGGCACCTGATCAAGGTGCTGTGGTGGGACGGCCAGGGCCTGTGCCTGTTCGCCAAGCGCCTGGAGAGGGGTCGCTTCGTCTGGCCGGCGACGGCGGGCGCGGCTGCCGCGCTGACGCCGGCGCAGCTCGCCATGCTGCTGGAAGGCATCGACTGGCGTACCCCGGTGCGTACGGACCGCCCCCGCATCGCGGGCTGACGCGCGGGTGCCGGCAACGGGCTTGCGTGCTGTGCCAGACGGCGTAAGCTGTTGATGTGGCTCTCGATCCTGGCTCACTCCCCGACGAC
>NZ_VRUW01000086.1:0-19766 GCF_008039475.1 Methylobacterium sp. WL12
ACTCGTGCAGCGAGGGCGGCAGCAACCAGCCCTGATCCACATCCCAGGAGCGAAACACCTTGGCCATGAGCCAAGTGAATCACCCTCCGGCCCCGCCGTCGAGAGGATTACTCGGACGCGCTCCTAGGAGTGGCACCGCCCGAGAGAGGCAGGCCCGTCCCCCGATCTGATCACGGGGTGACGGGTGCGTCGTCCATCTCACCAGCGAACCGGTCCTAAGCCTGGCTTGAGGGGCAATATGGCTGGGGTTGGTTACTCAACCGTCAACGATTTTCCGTCCACCGCTTGTCGCGGCTAGGGTTTTGCGCTGCCCTTTATGGGCCTGTCCGACGAACATCCGACTAAGCGCCATGCGCTGTCGGGAAGAAGCTCGTTCTGATCTCGGGAACGGAACGCATCCCAATAATAGAACCCGGCTGTCAGTTCGGGGGTCACAAGGAAGGGGGCTGCGCCCTTCTCCTTGGAAGGCGCAAAGTCCGGCCCGAATTCCATCATGACGCTATTCGGAGCGTCCTTGCCGGCCACGGTGACGTAGGTGCGGGCCAGCCCGTTCGAGTACGTGAGCTTGAAGGGATAAACGGCTCGGGCCTTACCCTTAGAGAGGATCAGAAAGCCACCATCCTGTCCTGCGAACCGAAGTTCATGGGTTGTCGTCGTAGTGCCGCGATAGACGCCAGAGCCGTTCGGACATTCGAGCGCGGCCGATGGGGTGCCTGCAACCGCAACGGCCACGAGGACGCTCGCCGCCAATAACCGGTTCGTAGGTGCAGACTGCTCACTCACCGGCTAGCGCCTCTCCATCCCGAAGCCGCGTCGCGTCATAGCAGACGCACTCCCGAGTGCCGTCGCTCGTGAAGGTGACGCCGGCCGCAGCGAACGCGGTCCTGATCTTCTCAATGTTGGCACCCGAGCTGCGCAGAGGCCCAAACGCGGGATTTTCCATCCGCTGGATCGTTGGGAGAGAGAGCCCCGATTTCGTGGACAGATCGGCTTGTGACCAGCCAACCAAATCGCGCCCCGCCTTGACCATGCCGGCCGATTTCATGTTCTGCGCATCTTTCGTTATGTCTGACGCTTGACGTGCTAGACCTGATCCGTTATGTGTAGCGCATGACGGGTTCGGTGTGAACCCTAACCACTTGGGGTTCCCGATGCGCTACGCCAACCTCATTCCCCACTCGCACATCGCCCGCACCCCCGACGCGCGCCTGACCGCCGACGCCCGCCGCGTCTTCACCCGCGCGAAGGCGGCCGTGAATGTCTGCACCGAGAGCGCCAAGCACTTCTCCCGCACCGTTGCCCCGCTGACCCGTCGCGATGGCACCTTCGACCGCTCCGCCATCATGCGCGCTGCGATCCGCGCCGCTCAGGCCCGCATGGAAGTGACCGGCGACGCCTGGGGCGTGTGCATGTCCTACGCCCTCAAGGGCGCCTGGGCCGCCGCGAAGGCTTCCCGCCTCGTCCGCGCGCATTGAGGCCGGACCGATGGCTGCCGATCTGATCCGCTCCCCCGCCGTCCGCCTGCTGCACGCCCGGCAGGATCACGCGATCTGCCTTCGCCTCGCGGCTTCCTACCGCCACCGCGTCGCAGCCGGCGAGACCGACCAGCGCGAGGCCCATGCCTGGGCACTCGGCCTTGCCCGCCGCTGGCGCCTGCTCGCGACCGAGCTGAGCCAGCCCCGCGCTTCGCCGTAGCGAAACACCGAAACACCGAACTGCCGATCTCGCGACTTCCGCAATCCCTGAAACAACGAGCCCTTTGGAGCCCGACCGATGTCCCATGCCCTGATCCTGCCCGTTCTTCGTCTCGATGCCGAGCGCATCCCCTTCCATGCCGATCCGATCCTCGCGGCTATTGAGCGCCACAGCGAGGCGTGGAGCGTGTTTCAGGTCGCCCCCGAAGGCGAGGCAAGCGATGCCGCCGACGATGAGACGCACGATAGCCTCAACGCCCTACTCGCCACGCCCTGTGCGACCCGCGCCGGAATGCTGTGCCTGATCCGGCACCTTCGCTGGTGGCTGTCCGAAGAGGCGCCGAACGCCGCCGCACACTGCTGTCAGGGCGCCGCGGACTCTTGGGCCATTGCCGAAGTGCGTGAGGCCGAGCTGTCACGCTGTCTCGGTGTCGAGCCGATCCAGCGCCTTCCTCTGGCCCTGCCGTCCGGCCGGTTGATCGGGCCGACAATCAACCTGCGCCCGGTCCCGGCGCCTGCCCGCCTCGGTCGCGCCCTCGCGGCTGCCGGCGAGCTGATGGCCGCCGTGGCGCTCATCGGCGGCGGCTGCGTCCTTACGGGCCTCGCCTCGCTGCTCTGAACCCCCGAGCACCGGAAACACGGAAACCCTGAAACACCGAACTATGGAGCCCCTGAGATGCGCAATTCCGCACGCCCGCAGGCTGAGCCAACAGCCGCACACGCCGAACAACGCGACCGCGCCGCCCGCCTTCGCGACACTGCGGGCCGGTTCGCTAAGAGCCGGGACGATGCCGCCTCGACGCCCGAGCTTGCCGCTCTGCCCGCTCCGCAGGACGCCCCATCGCGGGGGACCGTTCCGGTGGCGGCCGACGCGCCGGAAGGAACCTACGCCCTCGAAATCACGGGCGAGGGCCTTGGCCTGCACGCTGATCCCGGAGCCGCGCTTATCGTGGTGCCCGAGATGCCGACCGGCGCCGGCCTCGCGGTGTTCTACCTCAAGGGCAAGCCCGGCCCGGTCGTGTTCGACCTGACGCATCACTTTCAACCCGAGTTCGCTCGGCCGTTCGCGCCGGGCTCCGAAGTGGTGCCGCTGATCGAGGTCGTGGAGCCCAGCACGGGGCGTCTCGGGCACCTGAGCGCCGATCGCGTTGAGCAGATCCATCGCGTTCTCGGGACCTATAGCGATGTCGATCTGCCCTCGAAGTATGGCCCGCGCCCGCCCAAGTTGCCGGCGATGAGTGAGTGCCCCGAGGGCATGGGCGAGCAGTACGTCAAGGATGCTGGCGCCTATCCGCTGGTTCGGAAGGGCGAGACCGTCGTCTTCGATCCGTCCCGGCGCGAGCTGATGCACGGCACCTTATGCGTGATCGAGTGGCACAGCGGCACCCGTGACGTGGTGCTGACCAACCACCGCCAGATCGGCGGCCAGGGCGAGCCGCAGTGGTGGGTCGATCCGGTCAATCGCATCGGCGCGGGGACGGTCTACACGAGCGATGGCCCCTACGACGCCGACCACCTGCGCCAGAAGATCGTCGGCACCGTCGTCGGCGTGCTGGTGCCTCAGCGGGCGTCACAGGCCGAGCGCGAAGTCTCAGCCGAGGCCACGCAGAAGTCAGTGCTGTCCGAGAAAGGGGCTGAGGTCTACGCCGCCAGAGAGCGCGAGCGCGAGGCAGCGGCACTGACCGCTCTACACGATGCGGACCTGACAAGCGCAGTGTCGCCCGAAATCCGGGCCGCGATCGTGCGACACGGCGAGGTCATGAACGAGACCCAGCTTCGGGACGGCGAGACCGACGAAGAGTTCGACCGCGACGCGGCGTTGCAGATCGAGGCTGAGCACGCAATCGCCGATGCTCCCGCTCAAACCCTGGCCGACCTCCGTGCCAAGCTGACGTACCTGTTGCCGCTTATGACGGACAACATGCTGGATCAGACGTACACGGAGCATCTGACCGCGATCCGGGAGGATGCGGACCGGCTGTGCCGCTCGACGCACCTTCCGGCAGACGGCGCCGCTGATCCCGTCGTCGCGGTCATCCAGGCTCACACCGCGGCCCGCGCCACCTTCACGGAAACCTGCAACCCCGCTGATGAGGCTTGGCGCAGGGAACAGGGCTTAGACACCTCCGAGCCCGCGGTTGCGCTCGCTCAAGCTGCTTGGGAGAACGCTGAACGGATCGAAGTCGAGGCATGGAACGCAGTCTTTGAAACGCCTCCGACGACACTCGCGGGCCTCGTGGCTGTGATCTGCCACGCCCAACGTTGGGCGCCTGAAAACCTAGGCGTAACGGGCGCAATGACCCTCGGCAGCATCCTTGGATCTATCGCTTTGAGCGCGGAAAGCCTGACACTGTTTCCGCCGACATCCGATCTTGAGGAGTCCGACGAGGCGGCACAGATCCGGCTTGCGGCCACACCGTTCACACCGACCGACAGGAACGGCCCCTGCCCCCTGCCTTCAAAGGCGGAGTGGATCGAGGCGGCGGACGGGTCGCTGCGGTGGCTAAGGCTCGGGTTCATAATGATGTGCGCGAGCCGCGAGGAACTGACGGCCGTCCTTCGAGACCAGTCCGAGGACGAGTTTCGCGACCTGATGAGCGGTCTCGGGGTGGCCGCACGCAACCTCGCGCAGATGGCTCGCCTCGCGCACGACGCTCAGAACCGCATCATCATCGGGACGGCCATCCTCGCGGAGGAAGAGCGGCTGTCTGGCAAAGGTGGGGAGGTCTGACCATGAGCAACGTCCTCACATTCGCTCCGCGGCCCAAGGTGGCCGTTCCCGTTGAACCGGCAACGATGACGGAAGCGGAAATCCGCACCCGCCTCGGCGAGGCCCTACAGACGGTCCTAGACGCCGCCGACCACATCATTGCCGTGCTGGATCGCATGGACGGCGACACCGATGCAGAGGACGGTGGGGACGCTGAACCCGCCCTGGCGGCTCCCGAGAACCATCACGGTAGCCAAGTCGTGTGGATGCGCGGGAATGATGCGGACCGCGAGGCCGAGGCCGTGGAGATCCTATTGCCAGTTGTGCGTGTCAGCCCTGTACCGAGGTTCCGGCCCGCCGACATCGCGTCCGAGCCTCTGGCCTGGGGCGGCCACGGCAACGTCGTGGCGGCTGCCGGCGTGGCGCTGCTCAACATGGTCGGGGGACATTGAAGCCCAGCCTTGCTGCGGCTCAGCCCTTCTTCTTGTAAGCCTCGATAGCGTCCCGGCATCCGGGCGAGAGCTTGGACATGTTCCGAGCAAAGCAGGCGCGCGTCTCAGGGCCATCCTCAGGCGGCAAACCACTGCACAAGGTCGCGAAATCGCCAGCGCAGAGCATCTGCATGGCCGCCTTATCTTCGGGAGCCACCGGAGCAGCCATGGCCGCGCTCGCTGTAAGCGCGGCAATCAAGAGGCCAACCCCAAAACGTACCGACATCAGGTTCTCCCGAGACACCCGGTGATCCGGGTCGAAGGCCAGAACGTTGGCGGACGTACCATGGTTGCGCTTGGCGATCTCGCGAACGCGGCATCCGCTCTGGCCCGAAGCCGAAGCTCACCCCCATCAGCAGCGGGAGGCCCTGGCACGGCGCGAGGCCGGCGAGGGCTGCGCGGAGATCGGCCAGAGCTACAACGTTCCGCGCGGCACGATCTCACGGCTTAAGCCGGCGGTGTGAAGGCATGGGATGCGCCCAGGTTGCGAACCTCGGCGCGTCCTTACCCGGCGAGCTTTTTCTTGTTGGCGCGAAACTAAAGCAACCCTCGCATCGTAAGGACTAGGAATGGTGCATGCGAAGAGTGCAGATTGGCTAAACCCCATTACATCTTTCGACGCAGCCGCTCTGGCAGGTTCAACTTCGTACTAATCACCGACGCGGGACGCCTCGAAGGGGCCGTTTTCGTCCCGCTCGAAGGTCAAGCATACGCTGAGATTGAGCGACAAGCTCGCGACAAGGTCCGTGCGCTGGTGGAGAGCTTCGTTGAGGCAACCGGCTCCACGCCCGATGCGGAAACTACGCCGCCGACTGAAGAAGAGACGCCATAGGGGCTCTCCAAGTTAGCTTGTTACCAGACATGGGATGTGAGCAGCCCAGCGAGAAACTTCGCGTGTGTGTACTCCACGCTGCATCCCGACCTCCACCGTTCAGCTACGGTCCTGGCAGGCCCAGGACACCCCATGCTCACCCTCACCTCGATCCTCACCCGCAGCGTCCTCGCGGTAGCGACCGTGGGCGGCCTTGCCGTCTTGGCGGATAGCGCGGTGCGGTCGCAGCTCGAACAGGCTGTGCGGGGCAATCTGAGCTTCGTAGGGCGTATTCCGGCGCCGGTGCAGGTTGCCCGTGCGGATGAGCGCTACGTCTCCAAGGGGCTGGACCGGAGCAGGCTTGGCGCCACCGTGCGGATGGTCGGTGCGGACAACGCGCAGTAGCGATCGCTTGGACTTATTTGAGCGCGAGCGGATGTAGGGACGGCGTCCCGCAGTATGTCTTCGAAAGGGGGCAGCCCACATACGTCCGACGATGCATCAGCGTCAGCGAGAAGACAGCAGTGTAGTTTCCGGTGACCGTCACCGGCCCGTGGCAAGCCAGGCAGCGTTTCACCGCCAGGGTGTATTTACCGTGTGCGTCCGCAAGGCTGACTGCGAGCCACTGCCCGTCAACCTTTACTTCACATGGTGTGGGGTCTGGCATCATCATATCTGACCGTATAATGCTAAACGAATAGTTCTTGATAATAGCCGATGCCTAGATCTTATTGCTGATCAACAATATCGGTTCCTACTAAGCTCGTTTGTGCGTGGAAGCTGCTTACAAATTTTTGGGG
The DNA here is from genome assembly GCF_008039475.1 of Methylobacterium sp. WL12. Lineage (NCBI taxonomy): Bacteria > Pseudomonadati > Pseudomonadota > Alphaproteobacteria > Hyphomicrobiales > Methylobacteriaceae > Methylobacterium > Methylobacterium sp. WL12. The sequence goes on from NZ_VRUW01000086.1 coordinate 6,507, forward strand.
TTCAGTCATCCAGAGCAAGCGCCCGACAAGGTCATGGAGAGTGGCTTCGCCATGACCGTCAGATAAAGTTGCGGCCACCATTGTCACCGACCGTTCAATGGCCTCGGCGACTGACCCCGAAGTGATCGATACGCAATCGGTCCAGCGCCCCGATGAACCGGTCGAAACAGACGTGATGCGGAGCTGAAACGTCATCATCCTGCCGGGTCTCAAACTGCGCTGGGCGGCGACCATGGCCCCGCCGATGAGGGCGATGAGGCCCGTGAGCTTGATCGCCTGTATTGAGTTGGTTCTGTTCTGACATGAGGCTGCAGGGGGATTACAGCCTGCTGGCGCACGAAAGGTTTGGCTGTACGTCTCACGAACCAGCCGAGAAGCCACCTCGACGGGCCTTCGGATCAATCGATCGAGCGCCATCTACCCGGCACACAAGCACTCTGGTGCGGCCGGACCCGTCAGCTTGAACTGCCAGATGTTCAGTCCACCAAGCTCGCGGAGCCGAACCGAAGCGTCACCTCTCGCGCAGCCATGCCCAGACGTTCTGTAACGTCCCCTGACCATCGATCCGCTGGGCCACTCGACGCTCGGTACGCCAGGCTTGGGGTGGGACGCCGTAGCGGTTGCGGAAACTACGGCTGAGCTGCGAGAGGCTGCTGAAGGCGAAGACCTCGGCCAACCGGCCTAGGGTGCGCGTCTCCATTGGGTCTGCAAGGGCGTCGCGTACCGCCTTCAGGCGCTCGCCTTGCACGAAGTGCATCACGCCCCCCTCCGGCTCGAACAGCCGGTAGAGTGTGGCCCGCGAGACCTGCATCTGCCCGGCGATGAACTCAGGCGACAGATTGGGCCGCGACAGGTTCTCCTGCACGATCGTCCCGGCCAGCGCGCGTAGCCCGCCGTGGAGTTCGCAGCCTTCCAGCACGTCAGACGCCTGCGAGGGGTCAAGCAGGCGGCGCAGGAAGGCGACGAACTCATCGGCGAGAGCTGGAGCCTTGTCGGCGCGTGTGGTCGGCAATCGGCGGTAGATGTCTAGAATGCGCGCGGCCAGTAGCCGGTTGCGGGCCGCATCGAAGAGTAGACCGTGCGCCTCGAAGGGTAACCCGTGGAGACGGGCACAGGGTACGGCGATGCCGATCCCATCGGCTCGGTCGAGTATGCCATCGAGGAGGTGACGGCGCCCGATGAAGGTTACGGTACCCCGAGAGGCCGAGAGCGATTTACCGCCGACAGTGCCCTGGAAGCGGCCGGACCGGTAGATCTGGACCATGTAGTGGTCGGGACCAGCGTCGACACGGCGGCTGTCCCGCTGAAGCCGCTGGGTTGAAAGCCGCGTGCGATGACAAACGAGGTCATCGATCGGGTAGGCGATGTTGCTCCCGAAAGGCAGGGGCGCGGCTCGCGTGGTCGGACTGACCTCGTACATCGGCGCACAGAGACTCCGCCATCGCTCGAAGGCCTCTCCGGGGGGCAAGCCTGAGGTCGTCAGGAAGAAGTGCGGCAGGCCCACTTCAGCCGTCGTATCGTCCGCACCCAACGGGCCAAATCCTTCGCCATCCGACCCAATCAATGAAGGACGTTAGGCATGCGTCCCTTGGCAGGGCAAGCCAAATGCCAGTGTGCGGACCAGGGTGCGCCAAGCGATGGCCTATCGACCAAGTGAGGCCTAGGCGGCAGCTGCTCACTCCTCTCTCACCGTGTGGCTCAACCGGCGAAACGCCCCCGGCTAGTTCACGCCTGAAAGCGGCCTGAAAGCCTTCTAACGGCGATGCTTCGCAAGGATTTCTTGCATGGCTTCTGTGACCAGGGCTTCGATAGAATTGCCAGCCCGACCATGCTCAGCGACCAGCTCGCGGGAGAGACCGCGCACCTTTGCGATGAGATCCCGGTCCAGCCACACCGTGAACGCCTGTCGGTTCTCACGATGGTCACGCGCTTTAGGTATAGGTGTACGTAAACCTTGAGCTTGAAGTGTAGATTTAGGTTGAGGTGTAGGGTCCAGGATTGGCTGTTCTCCAACCACGAACGAAGCGGACAGGCTCGGCCGCTTAGCCATTCTGCTTCTCCGTCCGCTTGCGTTTCACCTTGATGCCCACCTGCTTTGCAACCCATCGGAACAGAGCGTCGATCTCCTCAGCCCCTTTCCCGTTGGGCTCGATCTCCTGGATCGTGCTGCCGTCGATCAAGCAAGACTTGTAGCCCTTGCGGTGGCAGATGAAGGGCGCACCATGCTCGCGACCGGTCGGGATACCGCGAGAGACGAACCCCGCAGCCGCCTCCTTCACATCCTTCTTTGCACCGCTCACATCCACATCAGTGAAGATGACGAAGTTCGGCTTGCCCAAGCCCTTGGCCATCGTGTGTGAGGTCGGCACGGCATCCATGTCGGCCAATGATGTGCGCGATGGGATCAGCACGAGGTCGGACAACTCAGCCGCTCGCTTGCCCATAATCTCGGCTTTGCCGGCCGTATCGATCAGGACCAACTCGGCTCCCTGCTTCTCGAACTCGCGCAATGTGGGCTCAAGAAAGTCCGGCGTCGTTTCAGGCCGAACGGGTGGTCCGTCTGTTTGCCTCCGCGTGGACCACATCCGGAGCGTGGCCTGAGGATCGGTGTCCACGATCGCGCTCAGAATACCAGCGTGGTGAGCAGCCACAGCGAGGTGCGCCGTGAGCGTGGATTTCGTGCTCCCGCCCTTCAAACCCAAGATCGTGACAACCCGCATCGACTCACCTCCGGCGCGCTTCCTAAACGGTGTAGGTCTAAGGTCCAAAGATACCGTTTAGCTTGACCTGTAGGTAACCCGTTTAGGTATGCCGTGTGCGTTTAGGTGTAGGTTTACCGTTTAGCGTACTTGTCAACGGAACCGAAGAAAGGTAACTTCCGATAATGATTATTCTCGGAAGTTTGGAGCCGGGACAGTCGCAAGCGACGTGAGAAAATGAAGCCTCGGCTATGTCGGCCGATGCAAGCAAGAGGGCAGGCAGGATGGGTGCGGAGAACTTCGCCGAGCAGGAGCGCCTGATGCAGCGGCTTGACCGCAAGTGCCAGGAACAGACTGAGCGCGTTCGCGACATGGTCCGCGAGGCCGGGCGACTGGATCTCCTCGCCGAGTTCGACCAAAGGCTGCGGGAGAGCGATCTAGGCATCACGGGCGCCCGCTCGACCTGGCACAGCATCTCGGATGCGCAGCGGCGCTTGCTGATCCTGCTGTCCAACGGATCGGCGAGCCTTCGCCGCACGAAGGGCGCGTCCTACGACGTAGTCTCGGAGGCCGGCTCTCGGGCAACAGGTATCCGGCTCGGCACGGTCAGGAACCTCGCCCGGCGGGAACTCCTCGAATGGACCGGCGGTGCGTTTGATCCAGAAGCCTCCGCCGCGCCGACCGAACGAATGGCCTTTGTCCTGAAGCACGGTCGCCCAGCGCCGGGAGCGCACTTCGACGGCTTCCGCCCGTAACTCAACTGCAGGAGTGGATCGCGATGGATATGCTGACGCCTCTCGAACCGGCCGCCGCGCCGGCCTTCGACTACGGCACCTTACCGGCCGAGGTCGCGCCTCACCAACGCGAGCGAGCGGAGCGCATCAGGGGCATGTCCCACACGGTCGAAACGGCCGGCGAGATCGGCCGCGAGCTTCTAGCCGCGCAGAGCGAGATGGACCACGGGCAGTTCCTCCCGTGGGTCACAGGTGCGGTCGGCTTGAGCAAGTCCACCGCCTATCGGTGCATGGACATGGCGCGGAGCTTCGGCCCGAAACTTCCCACGGTGGGAAGTCTGCCACTCGCCGTCGTTCACAAGCTCGCCGAGAAATCGACGCCTGAGCCGGTGCGTGCCGCCGTCCTGCGCCGGATTGAGGCCGGCGAGACCGTCCAGCCCGACACGATCCTCGAAGAGGTGCGCGAGGCGAAAGAGGCAGAGCAGGCGCGAGCCAAAGCAGCTCGCGAGGCGGCACGGCGCGCGGGCTTATCCAATGAGCAGCTAGAGAAAGAGGAAGCCCTGCGGGCCAAGGGTGAGAGGGGCCGACTTGCGCGCGAGCGGCGGAACGAGGAAGCCCGAGCCGAGGTCCGCACGGTTGTGCGGGAGAAGCGAGAGAAAACCATAGCTTCAGCGACGGCTCTCATTGAGCGCTTTGGCGCTGATGATGTTGCTACCTTCCTCGCCATGCTCGGCGTCGCCGGGAACGACATTGCGAAAGCAGCCATCGACCTTATCGATATGGAACGCGCGCGCGGCGTTGACGCCGTGCAGATAGAGGCCGGGAAAATCGCTCTGTCAGGGCGTCTCTATGATTGGGCGCTTGGGCCAGAGGACATGGCTGAAGCCAGAGCGCTCTCAGAAGAAATTGAGCGCGATGGCCTGCGCGAACCACTGCTGGTGCGGAAGGAGATCCGCGGAAGGGGATCGTTTTATGAGTATGAGGTGCTGGACGGCGTGAAGCGCTTCCTCGCCCTCGTCCGCGTTCTGAAGCTGAACGAGATTTCGGTCCGTATCGTGCCGACCCTTGAAGACTGACACTGCAATGGCCGATGCCCCAAGCCGTGCCGTCGAGGTTTCTGCCGGATCGGGCGCGAGCCTGCCGGCCGATGCTCTCGCCTTGGTGCGAGACTATCAGCGTGCCTCAAAGGCGAAGGCCACGGTGCGCGCCTACAAATCGGATTGGGCGGCGTTCACGGCATGGTGCGACGGCCATAGCGTGTCCTCGATGCCGGCCGCGCCCGAGACGGTTGCAGCGTTCCTCTCGCATGAGGCGGCAGCCGGGCGGGCCTCGTCCACGATCGGCCGGCGGCTTGCCGCCATCGCCTATGCGCACAAACTCGCCCACCTGCCGGACCCCGGCGCGCACGAGGCGGTCCATGCGGTCATCAAAGGCATTCGACGCCGGCCGGGAATGGAGATCCGACAGAAGACCGCCGCGACGGCCGAGGTGCTGGCCGCCATGCTCTCGCACGCCCCGCCTAGTCTCGCGGGGAAGCGGGATCGCGCCTTGCTCGGGCTCGGGTTCGCAGGTGCCTTCCGGCGATCGGAACTCGCCGCGCTGCTGGTCTCCGACCTGACCGACCACGCCGATGGCCTGCGCGTGCTGATCCGGCGGTCGAAAACCGACCAGGAGGGCAGGGGAGCGGAGAAGGCGATCCCGCACGGCCGACACGTCCGACCGGTTGCCTTGGTGCGGGACTGGCTCGTAGCGGCTGAGATCACGGATGGGCCGGTGTTTCGGCCCGTGTCGCGGTCGGGTCGGATCAGAGCCGAGGCCCTGACCGATCGCAGCATTGGGGACATCGTGAAGCGCTACGCGGGGGCGGCTGGGTTCGATCCGGCTGCGTTCGGCGGGCACAGCTTGCGCGCTGGGTTCGTGACGACGGCGGCCGAGCGTGGGGCCGACCTTGCTCGCATCATGGAGGTCTCAGGGCATCGCGATCCGAGGACCGTTCTTGGGTACGTCCGGCGAGCAAACGCCTTCAAGGATCATGCGGGAAGCGGGTTTTTGTGAACCATGCCTATTCGAAAAAATGGTTGATTTAGTTGGTTGTGTTGCTTTGCAGGCATCGCCTGTCCGATCACAACCGTCCAAGCCCCTTGTTTAGGGGAGACTGCCATGTACCGACACGTTACCGCTGTTCTTATCGCCTCGATCAGTCTGGCCGCCTGCCAGACCGCTACGCCTAGTCCACAGCAGGCAGCCGTGTTCCAGGAGGACGTCGCCCGCCTTCGTGCTGATCGTGACGCACGGCGCATCTCGTATACGGAGTGGGCGGAGCGCACGAGCGCGGCTGCCCGAGCGAACGTCACGCTTACCCCAGATCAGGAAGCGGCGATCGCCTACCGGACGCAGCTTGCCCGGCGCGTAGACGCAGGCGAGATGACGCCGCGGCAGTTCGAACGCGAGAGCGCTCGCACTCTATCTCGCGTGAAGTCGGGCAAACAGGGCGTCTAGCATCAGCTGGTCTGGCGGCCGATATTCTCTGACGCCCATCCGGCGAGAGCACCGCTATTTCTACCCGATCGACTGGTCGCAGCTTTCGGCCACGATCCGCTTCGGGCGCGCCGGTGGCGCCTGCGAGGACTGCGGGCGACCGCACGGGCGCCTCATCTACCATCTCGGCGACGGGCGCTGGTGGGACGCCGAGATCGGTGCTTGGCGCGATGGAAAGGGCAAGAGCCTTGCACGGCTGCCGGCGCTGACTGACTTGGTCGCGGGCCTGCGGACCACACGCGTGGTGCTCGCGGCCGCGCACCGGGATCACGACACCGCCAACAACACAGCTGCCAACCTCGCCGCGTTCTGCCAGCGCTGCCACATGATCCACGACCGGCCAGAGCATCGGCGCCGGCGCTGGCGAACGCTGTTCCGGCGCCGGGCGCTGGGGGATCTGTTTCGAGGGCCGTATCAGCTGCGTTGAGTGCCCAAACCGATCAACGGCAACTCAGTTCGGGATTGCGGCCACTCGCACTTGAAGACTAGCGGCAGCCTTCACGATCGACAGCACGCTGCGGCGGGTCGCTTGGTCGGAGATGGTGCCGAAGGTCCGAACCAGTTCCATCACCTCCGGATCTTGGAGCAGGTGCTGGATCGTCTCTTTGCCATCAGTGCTCTCAGTCGGGTCATCGAAGAAGGTCGAGACCGGCACATCGAGGAAATCGGCGATCGCCTGAAGGCGGGCGGCGCCGACGCGATTACGGCCCTTCTCGTACTTCTGGACTTGCTGGAACGTGACCCCGAGAGCCTGCCCGAGCGCGGTCTGGCTCAGGCCCTGCGCAGTCCGATGCGCCGCGATGCGGCTTCCGATAGAGCGGTCGCCGTCGGTGGTGAGCTTCGGCGCATGGGTGAGGGTCATCTAGGCAGTCACTTTCGAGTTGGAGGTAGCCCGGCAAGCGTCACTGCTATCCCGAACACAACCCAATACGCATTGCGCACGATTGAGTTTCGTTACCGATATCAATCCTGGGTTGCAAGAGCGGCATGGCTTGATTTTCGCCCCACTGACCGTTTTGTGATCCGTGCTCGCCAGAACTGGATCTGCGCTCGTCCTCCCGATGCGGGGAGCTTAAGTGGAAGCCGAGTCCGATACAGTCTGCTGCTGCATTGCGAAATTGGGCACGCCCAAGGATTGCAACGATCGGGCTTCTCGGTTGTGGTGGGCGATGCAACTTCTCACGGAGACAGTCCATGCCAGCATCTTTGCAGTCCGTCCTCGATGCGTCGGGCTACCTCGGCACATGGGAAACTGATCTCCGTACGCAGATTGTTGAACTGACAGGCGCGCTCCCCCGCGTGCTTGCCGTCGATGAGACGCAAGGTGCATCGGGAGTACCCGTCTCAACGCTCCTGGAAGGCGTCCATGTGGCAGATCGCGAGCGTATCGCTCACCTCATGCACAAGGCTCACAGCAGTGCAGGACGTTTTGAAGCCGAGTTTCGCACCTGCGATCGGGAAGGTGGTGTTCACTGGATCGCCGCGCGTGGGCGCGTCGAGACTGATCCAACCGGCCGAGGTATGCGCTGTATCGGGCTGATGACAGACCTGACGGAGGCCCGCCGAGACGGCCAGGCTGCGAGCGATCATACGATGCAAACGATCGACCGGGTCGTCGATGCGCTCATGGCGCTTCGATCTCTGACCAAGGAGCTAGGCTCGCCGATCCTGCCGACCTTGATCAACGTCATGCTGCTCGAACTCGGAACGATCCTCGCCAAAAGCGTGGGATCGAGCGTCACTGACAGCGTGCACTGACGAGAGTTTGGTTAGCTGTCTGGTCCCGGCATCTCGGGTTCTGGCCGGTGGCTCAGATCGAGTGCGGCAGCAGGATCAGGCTTCGCGATCGGGACACTTTCTACCAGCACCTTCACCATGTCAGCGCGGCTTTCGAGCATAACGGCCGGCGGCTCACCAACGATGGCCTTCCAGGCTTCCACAAACTCCTTCTCGGATATCTCGTCGATGGCATCCGGTTTCGCGGACGTGGGGTTGGCTTGATGGAGATCGGCGCTCGTCATGCTCTGCGTACGAGGCGGGCGCTTGGCAAGTTTCGCAGACAGGTCGCTTGAGGTTGTGAGCTGATCGAGCAGCCGGGTCGGCCCCGCCGCCCGATCCGATCACGGGCTGGCGGGGGAGGTCGTATCCCCACGACCATGAGCTGGTACGCGACGCAGTTCACCATCGCAGGATGCCTGCGCCGGGTTATGGGCCTACCACCAAAGCATTGGCCAGCGGTGCCAGAACAGGGCGCTGAGCAACGTTACGCCGTCTCGGCGACCTTTTCCGCCCAGGGGCCTTCGGGGCCGACTTGGGGGCTTCCACGGCCTCGCTACAATCTAGGTACAAGTGTGGCGGCTATGGCACAACAATCTGGCTGAGATAAGCTTATCCGTACCCCAGATCGAGCAATCTGAAGGGGTTCAGGCCATGAAGAAGCTTCTTACGACACTCGCTGCCTTCACGGCGCTGACCGCCGCCGCTTCCGCGGCCGACCTTCCGCGTCGCGCGCCCCCGCCGGTGTTCACGCCCGTCCCGGTGTTCACCTGGACCGGGTTCTATGTCGGCGTGAACGCTGGCTACGCCTTTACCGAGAGCGACACGATCCGGACCACCGGGATCAACAACCTCGGCGCCGTCGGCACCGCGACCGCGCCGGCCAACCTTCAGACCAACGTCGACCGCAACCTCCGCCGTCCGGCCGTCAACATGGCGACCGAAGGCTTCAGCGGCGGCGGCCAGATCGGCTACAACTTTCAGTTCACGCCGGGCTCCGGCATCGTCGTCGGCGTCGAGGCCGACGCGCAGTACACCGACCTGAGCCGCAACCAGGTCCAGAACACCACCAACACCGCCTTTAACCCGAACGTCCTGATCAACAGCTACCGCACCGAACTCAACTATCTCGGCACCGTGCGCGGCCGCATCGGCTACGCCTTCGACCGGGTGTTCGTGTACGGCACCGGCGGCTTCGCCTACGGCGACGTGACCCAGGCCATCACCTTCCAGACCGGCGCGCCGATCACCTACGCCGCCCGCCGTTCGAGCATGGAGACCGGTTACGCCTACGGCGGCGGCATCGAGTACGCGCTGCCCACCGAGTCGTTCCTGAACTTCTTCCGCGCCAGCGCCGTGACGATCAAGGGCGAGTACATCCGCTACGACCTCGGCAGCCGCAACCTGCTCGTCGGCACGACCGGTGGACCGGGCCTCGGGTACATCTCGCGCATCTCGACCGAGGGCAGCCTCGCCCGCGCCGGCATCAACTACAAGTTCGGTACCTACTAGGACTGCTAGGCCATTCCGTTGGCTTGAGCATCCCAGCCCGATCAGACCGCCCGCTAGGTCAAGCAACGCCTCAGGAGCAACCCTCCTGGGGCGTTCGTCGTTTACGTAACGGCAGCTCCAGTCATGTCCTTGAAAGACAACAAAAAAACGCGCCCTTTGAAGGCGCGTTTGAGTTGTATATTGGCAGATGGAATAGGACCATCTCCATCATACCCGTATTAGGCCGATGGACAATACATCGGCCTACAAAGCATAGCTTAAAGTTTCAGCAAGGTCGTGGTCCGCGGCTTTGCCAAGAGTGTATGACACGGCGATGTTCAGGAACGTGCCGCTGAGCGACCTTCAGGCTGGCTCGGCGACCTTCTTGCGGCCGCGGGCCTTCGGAGCTGCCTCAGGCGCTTCTACGCCTTCAGGAACCGCTTTCCGACGCATTTGACCAAGGCCAAAGGAATGGGCGAGCGCGGACCGCTGTGCCGAGTAAGAGGCCGATGTCATCGGATAGTCGGCCGGCAGGCCGTACTTTGCCCGGTAGCCGTCGACAGTCAGGCCACGCATCGTCAGGTGGCGGCGCAGCGTCTTGTAGGACTTCCCGTCCTCGAAGCTGATCAGCGCATCCGGCGTGATCGACTTGCGGATCTGCCCGGCGGTTAGCTTCTCGGGACCAGCAGGCTCTGCGGGGGCTTCCTTGCCGAGAGCAGCCAGGGCGGCATGCACGCTGGCGATCAGACCCGGAAGCTCGGAGACGGGCACGTTGTTGTTCGAGACGAAGGCGGACACGATGTCGGCCGTCATATCGAGGTTGTCGTCAGGCAGCGCCTGTTCAAGTTCGTCCATGGCTCGCTCTCAATCACATGCAACTTGTAGAGGCAGGCACCCTGCATATATCTCGCTAAAGTGGAAGCCTAGCGTTGAAAATCTTTACGGATTTTCGAGCAATCCGATCCTTGCGTCAGCCTTTCTGAACCATTCAATGGCTATTTGATCACCATTCGGTGGACGAAGAAGCATGGACGAACCTACCTACCCGCGACAGTCTCCGCGCCGCGAGACGATGATCATTGGGGCGCTCCGCACGGATGACGGGGATGAGGTCCCCTGCGTGGTGCGGGATGTGTCAAAAGAAGGTGCCCGCATCTCGGTTTCGCAAAGGGAACCGCTGTCGGACTGCATCGAGCTCACTCTGCAAGGTTCTCAGCGATCCGTGCGGATGCGGATCGTATGGCGCCGCGGTGCGGATGTCGGTCTGTCGATCCTTGGTGTCACGAACCCGGTGACGGGTGAGGTCGTCAGGTAGAACCTAATCGCAGCCTCCCCTTCGACACGCCATCACCCGCCGAGCCTTTCCCGTCAAAGACCACAGGGGTTTGAAGGCAATCATGCCAACTTACCGATTAGAATGCATCTTGCGCTTCTATGATGGACGCTCTGGATCGGCGGTGGACGGCCGCAATATACAAGCGATCTCTCCTATGGAAGCCATTGCAATTGCAAAAATGCATGACTGCAACAAACCATCTATGTTTCTATCGATGGCTTCGCTATACAATTCGCGTCAAGATATAATTTGGTCTTTCAGATCAGATTTCTCTATGCATTCAAGTCCAAAACCCGCAACAAACTAAAACAACCTGTGCCTTCGGTAGTGTGCCGTATCACCCACTCGTCGACCGTTAGTTCCGGCCCGGTGATGCATAAGGCTTCTTGCAGTCGACCGGCATGAGCGCGGTTTCCTCACCGAGAGGTCCGCCGAGCACCACGAAAACGCCGTTCACCCGCTCACGCTCGCCTTTCGGTGAACGGATCTTGGGATTGATCTGCTTGACGCGCTCGGGCGTGGCGTCCGCCGAAACGCCGGAGTTCGCAGGCATGCCGTAGCGACTGTACGTCTGCACGATGACGTACCTGCGCCCATCGCCTTCGATGAGCACTTTGACGTAGCCGTCCGGCTTGAAGTCGTTCACCCCAGGGCCGTGCAAGCGCCAGAAGCGGCTCTCGACCTTCAGGACACGGAAGCGACCGCCTCCAAGAACTCCCGGCGCATCAGTCGCCAGTTCAAGGCCGTCTAGCTTGCAGCCGAGCACCGGATCGGCGACGGCCACGTCCAGAGTCAAAGCTACTGTGAGGAGGCCGATCATCAACGATGAGCGAGTCCCCATGAGCGATAGCCCTAAGCCAACCGATCGACCGCCGGAGGTGATCGCCATCGGCATGGTCCAGGATGCCGAAGCGTATCGTGTTGCGGCCTTGCGCACGCATCCTGAAGGGTCGCCGCATCGAGACAACAACCTGACCGCCCCGGCGTGGCATCTCCTCTGCCATTCGGCCGAACTGGCCTTGAAGGCATACCTGTTGAGCGGCGGCGCTGACCCGAGCGCCAGGAAGGGCGGCGTCACGCACTCGTCCATCCGACACAACCTGTCAGGGCTGTTTGAGCTTGCCATCGAGCGCGGATTTAAGCCGCCAGATGAGGAATTCGGCGACCTCATGGAATGGCTCAGCCCGTACCATGGCGCCCACGCCTTCAGGTACAGGCGGACAGGGATGATAAGGCTTCCGGCCCCGTTCTTCATAGCCAACATCCTGGAGCCGGTGATTGCGGATATCGCACGAACGGTCCGGGCAAGGTGGATGGCTACCCAAAAATAAGGCTCTCAGTGCAGCGGTAGGGAACGGGTCGTGGCCGCTGCTGATCTCTCCGCCATGGCCCTACTCTCCAGATCCACGGCGAGAAAGCCGTCTAGCGGGTCACGGGTGCGGTTGGCCTTCAGGTAGGCGGCTCGCGCTGCTGCGGCGAGGCTGCCGTGCTCGGCGATGGCCTCTGCCTCGATCTCGGCGTCCATCGCTACGGTCTGTGCCTCCGTGGGGGCGGGCTCCGTAGCGAGGATGGCAACCCAATCCTCGTGGCTCCTCTGCTTCGGGGCGATGGCCTGCTCGACCTTCGCTAGGCGGGCCTCAAAAGTCCGGCTCATGGGTGTGCTCCGTGAAGGGTGGCGGGCTGACCGGTCAGGACGATCACAGGCCAGCCGTGGCGATGGCGCCCGGCGGCAACTGCCTCGGCGAGCTGCAGGGCGGCATCCTCGGCATCCCGCGCCATGATGACGACGGCCTGCAGGGGCGTGCTCGGGGCGTGCTTCGCTTCTAGGCGCAGCAGTCGGCGTTCCATGTCACGCAACATTGTTACGTCCCTCCTCGATGGCTGCAAGGCGCTTCTCAAAATCGGTGGCCTTGATCGCCTCGACGTGGGCCATCACCAGCTTGCCGAACTCGGCGGCTTCGCCCGGCGTGATCTCGCCGTCGGCAACCGCCTGCAGCATGGCGCCCGTGGCCTTGGCCGCGTCGGCCGCAGTCTCGATCTTGGGGATGTCGAACGACAGGATGCGATCCTTCCGCGGTGGACAGAGCCGGTCCATGCAGAGCCGCATCGCCGGCCCATCACCGTCCAAGGCCATCTCGATCGCCTTGCGGGTCAGGGCCTCGGCCTCGCCGTCCAGCAGAGCTTCCATCGCCAGCGTCACGCGGTTGCGGGCGCCCTTGGGTCGCCCCGCCGCATTCCCACTCTGCCCGCGCTCGAAAGTGTTGCCTCGTGCTGTCATGACCAATTCTACACGTTCGCCGCGCAAATGGCGCGAGTGGGTAGGGCAATCCTGCTGCCTGTTAATACAGGAAAAGAACAGAAAAGGCGCATCTGTTGATCCTTCAATACCGGCCGAAGGTGCTGGCGGGTTCGGCCGGCGTTGGATACGGCGCCTCGACTGTCGCAAGCATGTGCTCGACGGTTCCCATGGTCGCGCTCGCCACGTCGCGGACGCAGGCGCGAATGACCGGCAGCACATCGGGATAGTTCTTGGCGAGGTAGTCCATGCGAGCCGGCATGGCCTGCGCTGGGCACACCGTGCATTCGATGCTGCCGGGGTAGCCCTCGGCATACTGTGGAGGCAGCTTCAGGTCATGCTGAGCGACGTAGGCGAACACGTCGGCTGCGGACCAGTCTGTGAGGGGTA